>CAZWVC010000045.1:0-18102 GCA_964637245.1 uncultured Desulfocapsaceae bacterium | reverse complement strand
TGCCATAAACAGGGTCAGAGTGAAGTTGCTCTGGCTCTGTTTTTTTAGTGTTGCAAAAAATAACGATTTTTTACCGACATATAACTATTGCGTCGGTTAGATTGATTAGAGTAAAGTGGGGTGATCGTATGATTTACCTCATTTTACTTTTTAAAGGAGAATGTTTATGACTGAGCAAGCCCATCTCCAGAAATTCATGGAGGCTGCCCGTCGTGTTGGTGCTGAAGTTGTCGAACTTGAAAGTTTGAAGGCGGCGGCAGAATATGTAGCATCAAATGCAGAAGGAAAAACACTCATCCCCAAAACCGCACTTGAAGAAAAACATGATCTTCGCAATCTTATGGCTGCGTCCGGAGTGGATGTCTTTGGTGGCAAATTTCGAGATGCCGGCCATGTGCCTGGTGCAGGCATTACTTTCTGCAACTTTGCCATGGCTGATACAGGAACGGTTGTACTTGAAAGCACCGATGAGGAAATCCGTCTGGCAACTACCCTTCCGGAGATTCACTTTGTCATTGTCGATCCACAGAAAATTCTGGCTGACAACCTGGCAGCAACAGAACCCATGACAGCAATGCATACCGGTTCAGATCCGCGATTTCTCGCGTATATAACCGGTCCAAGCAGGACTGCTGATATTGAGAGAGTGTTGACAATCGGCTGCCATGGCCCGCGTGAGCTTCATATCCTTGTGGTTCAATCTGTTTCCAGCAATGTAATGGAAATGTAATACCTAAAAGAAAAGGATACGGATATGACGAGTACCACACAATATAAGAAAAGCGTTGATAATGCGATCTCTAACACCAAGCTCAGTGAAGCACTCCATCTTTTTGGAGATGCATATCTAATAGCCCGGGAAAATGCTTATAAAGGTCTCGATTTTGAGGTTATGCGAACAGAGCTTGCAGAAATAAAGGATGAAGTTCGGAAAAATCGTAAAATGTTGATGGCGGAATTCATTAAAAACGCTGAAGCCTCAGGATCCAAGGTGTTCATCGCCAAGGATACCAAAGAGGCCAATAATTATGTAATCAACCTGGCCAAACAAAAAAAGGCCAAGCTAATAGCTAAATCCAAATCGATGGTATCGGAGGAGGCACATTTAAACAAGGCTCTTGAAAAAGAGGGCATTCGCGCCGCTGAAACGGATTTGGGTGAATGGATAGTGCAACTGGCAGGACAGCGACCATCGCATATGGTGATGCCAGCTATTCATATGTTTAAAGAAGAAGTTGCTGAACTTTTCAGCAAAGAGACCGGAAAAAAACAATCTCCTGACATAAAGACCCTGGTAAATGTTGCCCGCGAAAGTCTGCGCAAAGAATATTTTGATGCCGATATCGGACTTACCGGTGCCAACTTTCTTATAGCAAATACCGGTGGGGTAGGTTTGGTCACCAATGAAGGCAATGCCAGATTGTGTGCCACGTTGCCTAAGGTCCATGTTGTGTTTGCAGGCATACATAAGCTTGTTCGTAACATGGAAGATGCAATAAAAATTACCCGGCTACTGCCAAGAAATGCTACAGGCCAGCTATTAACCTCCTATATAACTTGGATTCGAGGTACAGTTCCAACTAATGGTGAGCAAAAGGAACAGCATATTGTGCTCATCGATGGTGGTCGTGAAGCATTATATGAATCCAAGGCCTGCCAAGATGCTCTTCGCTGCATTCAGTGTGGAGCATGTGCAAATGTATGTCCAGTTTACCAGACCGTAGGTGGACACGTTTTTGGTAGTATTTATATTTCTGCCATCGGCATTATCCTTACAGCTTTCTATGAAGGTCTGGATAAAGCAAGGGAGATTACCAGGGCATGTATTGGGTGCCGTTCTTGTACTGCGGTCTGCCCTTCTAAAATAGACCTTGAAGAAATTATTCTTCACTTACGCAATCAGGTAACTGAAGAATATGGTATGGGAGTGGTAAAAAATATCGCTTTCAAAGCTGTTATGAAGAACCGCAACCTTTTTCACACCATGGTTCGAGCCGCCTCAAAATTACAGCGTCCTCTTACCCATAAAAAGTCTGGAGATGAATCAGCCAGGATAATCAGGCATCTTCCCATGCATTTCATGTCAAAGGATTTTACTGAATGGCGAGATCTTCCATCCATTGCTCCGAAATCTTTCAGAGATCAATTTGATTCAATCAAGCAGGATGTTGAAAAACCAAAATATAGGGTAGGCTTCTTTATTGGCTGTGGGGCAGATTTTGTCTATCCTGAAGTGGGTATTAGCCTCATCAAGGTACTTAATCGTCTCGGAGTTGAGGTTGTATTTCCCAGTGATCAGAACTGCTGTGGAATACCAGCACTTTACTCGGGTGATTCCGAAACAGGTGTTTATTTGGCAAAACAAAGTGTCAAAGCTTTTTTCGAAGCTAATGTTGATTATGTCCTCTCAATATGTCCGACATGTACCATGGGGGTAAAGAGGGATTTTGTTGAACGTCTTGTGGATGATCCGCAATGGGCTGATAAAGCGCTAAAAGTTTCTGAAAAAACTATGGATGCTTCAGCTTTTTTAGAGAACGTACTCCATGCTTCAAATGAACTTAAAGATAATGCAGATGTGAATATTACATATCATGATTCCTGTCACCTGAAGCGTGGTAATAATGTCTGGCAGGAACCTCGTAAACTTTTAAAAGCCAGCGGTTATTCTGTAGATGAAATGAAAAATAGCGATCGTTGCTGTGGCTTTGGTGGCACTTATTCGTTTTTGAGTCACCCACAGATTTCAAAACAAATTACTGCAGATAAAGTAACGACAATCAAGAAAACCGAGGCAAGAATCGTCGCTATGGACTGCCCAGGATGCATGATTATGTTAAAAGGTAGCATGGGAAAAGCAGACAGCTCGGTGCGTTGTGCGCATACCGTTGAACTTCTAGCTGAAGCACTAGACAGCAAATAAATCACATTGAGTTCAACCTTATATAGTTGACATGATATTACACTAGAGAGTGAAAAATGAGTGATCGATTACCAAACGTTGATAATTTGTGCACAAATCCTGAAAACCATGCAGTTCACTTATGTGAGCTGAAAACAGCGAACAACCAGACAAAAATCAAAGAACTGGAGAAGAACCCCAAATTTATCTGCGGTAACTGTGGGAATAAGGCAAACCAGCAGGGAGCACTGTGTGCCCCCGGCCCCATCCAGGATTAGGATAAACAAAGAATTCTTACTAGGCTATCTGCTGAAGCACTTTTTCTTCTGCCAAAGCTTCAGCAGATAGTGCTTGTTTATCATGGTAGAGAAGATTAATTTTCTGGTATTTCTTCTCTAATAAAACATTGCGACGAAACTTTGTTTCCAGGTTTGGAATTACAACAGAGATATAAAGGAAGAAGAGAAATAAAGCGGTTCAGCCCATGCTTAACGTATACCATTACTCAATTCTCGTAGCTGTATGCAAATAGTTTTCCAATTAAAATATTGGCTTATAACTGTTGCTGGTATTCTTCTTATTTCTGTTTTTGGAAGAAAACTGCAATATCTTATCAACGAAAGAATAAATTCACACCTCATTGCCGCAAGTGTTTTTCTCCTCCTTGTTTGTGTTTTGCTTTTACTCTGGACCAAAAGAGAAAAATATCAATTATCGAGTAAAATGATAGTTATTGCCTCCGGAATGTTAGTAATCGCCGGAATTTCTGTCTTTTTCAACATCCTCTACCCGATAGAAGCGGTACATTTTTTAGTGTTTTCGTGGTTTGGCTGGATTTCGGCTGTCGTATTAGGACCTTTTCACGGTGCTGCTGCCATCTTTTCCATCGGAGTTGGGGATGAGATATTGCAACACTATCTCCCGAATAGAGTTGGCGATATCCATGATGTGATCATCAACCTGCTCTCTGGGTATACTGGGCTGATCTTGAGATTACGATGGTAAAAAAAGTTCTCATCATATTCATTGGAGTAGTTTTCAGCTGCTTTACTGCAATTGCCGGTGCGGAGTTGCGCTGCGTGGTTATAGATATAGGTGAAGGGCAGGCTGTTATTTTACAGAGTGGAAATCAAGGAATATTAATTGATGTCGGGCATTTTGGTAAAGGTTCTACACTATTAAAAACACTGGTTGATTATAGGATTGAGAATATTGAAAAGATTTTCCTCACCCATCTACATCCAGATCATGCAAGCGGGATATTTACAGTAATTGATCGATTTCCACGAGCAAAGATATATGAAAGTGGGCATCGAATTTCATTTAAACCCACGATGGATAGCTATAGGTGGGTAGCTGAACAACTCGATTCAGGATCGTGGGATGTTGTCACTACACTCCAGGGTGATACTCTTTCCTGGCGTGGATTTACCATTGATATTCTGTGGCCGCGTGATCCTCAAGGTGAAAATCTAAACCATCAATCTCTTGTCTTGAAAATTACTCGCGGGAAAAGCGTTATACTGTTGATGGGTGATGCTGGTGTAGCGGTTGAGAAAACCCTATTGAATGCCGATTTACTTCCCCAAAATATAGATGTTCTTATTGTTGGGCATCATGGTGCAAGTGATGCCACCAGCAACCCCTTTCTGGGCAAACTTTCACCCCGTAAGGCAGTTATATCTGTTAATCAGAATAATCGAAGGGGATATCCAGCAAGTGAAGTGGTTGAAAGATTGAATTCTGCTGGTACCATAATTCATAACACTGCAAAACATGGGACTTTTGAATGGAATTTTTCAATGTCTGCTAATTCGGCAGAGCCTTGAATTGAAGTTAAAAAGACACACGAAGACCTCCAAGCTATTAATTTTTTGCTATATTTATGTTAAAATTATCTTTTCATTTGCTAAGTTAGTAACTTTTCGCTATTCTCATAAAGAACGTGGGAACAATTTTTAAAAAGATTAGAGTCATTTAGCCCCATGTAACCTTGTGTATACCGTGTGCTCTACCGACCCAATAGTTTGAAGTTCTTCGTATACCTTTACTTGAGATCAATATGGACAGAGATAAACGAGCGTTTAGAAGGTTGGCATTTCCCAAGGATAGTGAAATCAAAGCAATTCTGGTTGCTCTTGAGGGAGAGGCAGAGATCAAAGCAAAGATTCTTAATGTAAGCCAGGGTGGTATTGGACTAGCAGCTGAAAGGAGTGAACGAGAAAAAATAAAAGAAGAAGTGGAATTTCTTCTTGATTCTGTGAGTGGTGGGACAGGACTTCCTTGTCTTTCTGGACAGAAAGTTAAAATAAAATGGATTCTTAATTATGAACCGCTTAATAACCTCGGTATTGGTTGTGAATTTGTTAATCTGAATGAGGAATGCATTGCCGAGATTAATGCCCTTTTTATAGAAAAGAATTAACACAGCGAATTTGAAGTAAATCAGAGCGGCTCCCCGGTAACATGAATACCGGGGAGATTTTTTATCCAGAAATAATCTCTACAGTGTCCTGAGCTATCTGTAATTCTTCATTGGTGGGGATCACCCAGATTTCTACTTTACTTGATTCTGTACTTATTTTCTTCTCAACGGAAATGCGGCCTTCATTGGCAGAAAGGTCGATTGCGAGTCCGAGTCCTTCCATGTCCTGGCAGACACCAGCACGTACTATATCATCGTTTTCGCCGATTCCAGCAGTAAAGGCAATTGCGTCAACTTTGCCTAGCGCTGCAAAGTAAGCACCAATATATTTCTTTACTCTGTAAGAAAACATATCTACCGCGAGTTTGGCCCTATCATTTCCCTGTGCCGCACTTTCATGGATATCACGCATGTCATTCATGCCGCAAATGCCAATCAAACCACTCTTTTTATTAAGAATGGCATCAACTTCTTTGGCACTAACTTTTTTAGCCTCTGCGATATACCCTGAAATTGCGGGATCCAGATCACCACAGCGAGAACCCATCATTACCCCAGCAAGAGGTGTCATGCCCATCGATGTATCAGCGCACTTACCTTTTCTTACTGCAGTGATGGACCCGCCGTTACCAAGGTGAACAGTGATTACATTGATATCCTCAGGATTCCTGTGCATAGCTTTGGCAACATTTTTTGCGACATACTTATGGGAGGTGCCGTGAAATCCGTATCGTCGAATTTTTAAATCTTGATAATATTCATAAGGCAGAGCATAAAGATAAGCCTTTGGCGGCATGGTTTGATGAAATTCAGTGTCGAAAACTGCAATATTTGGAGTACTAGGAAAGAGTTCTTCTGCAACACTGATTCCGGTCAAATTTGCTGGGTTGTGAAGCGGGGCCAGCGGGTTGTTTTCCTCAATAGCCTTCTTAACGGAATCATCGATTCGTATAGCACTGCTAAATGCTTCGCCACCCTGAACAACCCGATGACCGATGGCATCGATTTCATCTTTGCTTTGGATCACTCCAGTATCTTCTGCAGTTATCAAGTCAATGAGAAGATGCATACCATCTTTGTGATCTCTAATCTCTTGTTTTACTACAGTTTTGCTCTCCTGATTATCAAGATATGTTTTATGAGAGAGAACTCCGTTTTTTTCACCAATTCGTTCCACAATACCCGAGGCCATGAGAGACTCGTTGTGCATATTGAGAAGTTGATATTTTATCGAAGAACTACCTGCATTAATAACTAAAACTTTCATTCATTTTCCTTGTTTAATATTTTTGATGCATATGCCTGGATAGCTGTTATTGCTACTGTATTTACTATATCATGAACTGTACACCCGCGGCTTAAGTCGTTAACTGGTTTATTAAGACCTTGGAGAATCGGACCAATGGCAAGAGAGTCTGCGGATGCACGCTGTACCGCCTTATACGTGTTGTTTCCGGTATTTAAATCTGGGAAAATAAAGACGGTAGCTTTGCCAGCCACCTTACTATCCGGAAGCTTAGTTCTGGCAACACCTGGATCAATGGCGGCATCATACTGGATTGGACCTTCAAGAAGAAGATCAGGTCTTTTTTCATTGGCTATTTGGGTGGCCTCTATAACTTTTTCAACCTCAGCACCCTTGCCAGACGATCCAGTAGAGTAAGACAGCATGGCAACTCTGGGGCGAATACCGAAAAGGCGGGCTGTATCTGCTGAAACTATTGCAATTTCAGCTAGCTGCTCAGCCGTTGGATTAGGATTAACGGCACAATCGCCAAAAACCAGCACTCTGTCTTTTAAACACATCAGAAACACTGAAGATACAATCGAAGCACCGGGCATGGTTTTAATAATCTGAAATGCTGGTCTGATTGTATGAGCGGTGGTATTAACAGATCCTGATACCATTGCATCTGCAGCTCCTCTATGGATCATCATAGTGCCCCAATAGGTCTCATCTGCCATGAAATCACAGGCCATATCCATGGTCACACCTTTTTCTTTTCTCATGTCATAGAAATCAAGAACATATTGCTCGAAATTTGGACTGCGTTCAGGGTTGATGATATTGACCCCGTCAAGATCCAGACCTAGGGTTGCAATTTTTTTGCCGATCTCATCCTCTCTTCCCAGCAACGTGATATCACAAACATCGCGTCGTAGAAGTATGTCAGCAGCCTTGAGAACTCGCTCGCCAGTACCCTCTGGCAGTACAATATGTTGTTTGTTTTTCTTGGCTTGCCGAATAAGCTTATATTCGAACATTTGCGGGGTAACCCGGGTTGATTTCCGGGAAATAAGTTTTTCTTTCAACTCACTGGTTTTGACATTTGCCTCAAATACCCCTAGGGCAGTAGCAATTTTTTGGGGGTTGTCTGGATCGATTGTACCTTTGAGTTCATGAAGCGCACTTACTGTAGGAAAGGTTGAATCCTGTACGAGAAGAATAGGGACGGGTAGACCAATCCACCCTTCGATAAGTCTTTTTATGGACTCTGGGGGGGTCTGCCCGCCAGTGAGTAAAATACCAGATATATTAGGATAGGCGGAAGACAGGCGAGATGCAAGAGAGCTGAGGATGATATCGGATCGATCACTGGCGGTTACCACAAGATTATCGTCCTTTAAATAGTTTAAAAAATTCTCTGTTCGCATGGCTGCAATAACGTACCCATCGATTCTTTTCCCCAGTTCGCTCTTGCCATAGAGTACTTCGGCATTGAGCCATTTTGTGACATCATTCATAGTAGGGTTTGACAAGGTAGGGTCTTCGTCAAGAACATAAAAGAGTCCATCAGGCATGATGATCTCATCATTTAAAGCTTTGAGGATTATGTCTTTTTCATGTGGGTTCGCCTTGTTAACAATTACCCCCATGGTGTCTACACCCTTCTCCTTGAGATTGTCTATTGCCAGGTGAGAGAGGCTGACAATTTCCTCTACTGTCAATTCTTGGGCTCCGCTGACAATAAAAGCAGGACAATTTAAATTAGCAGCAATCGTAGCATCTATATCGAAATTAAATGATTCGTGACCCGCCTTAAAATCTGTGCCTTCACAGAGGACAAAATTGCATTTTTCTTCAAGCTGCTGATATTTGTTAAGGATGATTTCCATGAGTTCATTTTGTCTACCGCTGTTGATGAACTGCTTTGCATCACTAAGGGTGACGGCATAGGTATCACTATATTGGAGCCCTAAGTAAAAATGTGAGAGAATAAGATTTATATCATGATCTCGTTCATCGGGCCTGCTTGGGTTGATGATTGGCCTGAAAAAACCTACTTTACGTATGTCTCTCAGGAGTAACTGCATTACACCAAGAGCAATTGCGGATTTTCCACTCTCTGCATTAATTGATGTAATGTATAAATTTTTTGCCATTATATTTCCTTTAAACTAAAAAATTGTAACTAATTTACGTATTATTGATGAGGATAACGACTCAGACAATAAGGATCATTCTCTATTTGCAAAACTCTTTATAAAACCGCGGCCAAAGCCGCCAAGCATAACCGAAATATGACAAAAAATAAAATTCGTCATATTAATTAAGTTGATCAATAGTTCTTATATAAGAGGCAGTATAAAACTTGTGTTCGTTTTTTGCAGTTTTAGTGAAGCTAGTGATATACTGTAGACCAATAAGAAATCCGAAAATAAAGATATATCTTTCATCAAATCGACATGAGCGAATCAGAGCGCATAGCGCCAGAACAGCTAGAAATAGAAAACCAAAATCTACGTGAAGCACTCACCCAGGTTCTCTACCAGAATGAGATGCTGCTTGATTGGGTTAATGGCGCAGTGGTAAAGGTCGACCGAGAAGGTATAGTACTTGACGCAAATGATATTGCTTTAAACTCGTTGGGATATGAAAAAGAGGGTTTGTTAGGAAAACAATATCATGAAACATTTCACCATACCCTTGATGATGGCAGTGAATATCCCTGGGATTTTTGTCCTGTCTTTGCCGCAATCGAAGATGGTTCTTCTCACCATGTCACAGGTGATGTTTTCTGGAAGTCTGATGGTTCTAGCTTCTCTGCAGATTATATAGTTAGTCCGGTACGTGATGAGCAAAACAATATTTCAGGCGCAACGCTTATTTTCCGAAACCTTACTGAATATCAACTGCAGCAGGCCAAAAAAATCCATGGCATGAAACTTGAGTCCTTAGGAGAATTATCTGCGGGTATTGCCCATGAAATAAACACTCCCATCCAGTTTATCGGTAGCAATATTTCGTTTCTTAGCGATGCTTTTAAAGACTTGATGGATACAATTGCAGAATACAGAGTCCTGTTGGAGAGAGTTGGAGAACATTCAGAATTTACTGAAGTTGCAACGAAGATTACCCAACAAGAAGAAGATACCGATATCGAGTACCTTGAAGATGAGATACCCAAGGCCATTGAGCAGACCAGTCATGGAGTTGAAAGGGTGTCGCAACTCGTTCTTGGATTAAAGGGTTTTGCTCATTCTGCAGATAGTATGGAAAAAGAAAAAGCTGATATTAATCAGATAATTAACAACACTTTGGTAGTTTGCAGAAACACCTATAAATATGTCGCAAATCTGGAGAAAAGCTTAGGAGATATACCTGAAATTTATGTGCATCACGGTGATATCGGTCAAGTTGTTCTCAACCTAGTTGTCAACGCTGCTCAGGCGATTGAGGAAAATAAGGAAAATCCTGATGAGATGGGTATCATTTCCATTGCAAGTGAATGTGATGACCAAAATATTGTGATAAAGATCAAGGACACCGGAGGTGGTATACCCTTGCACGTTAGTGAACGAATATTTGACCCATTTTTTACAACTAAAGAGGTAGGTCGTGGTTCCGGTCAAGGGTTGGCAATTGCCAGAAACATTGTGAATGAGAAACATGATGGTGATCTGTCGTTTGAATCTGAAGAGGGTCAGGGCTCTACCTTTTATATAAAGCTACCACTGCAAAAATCATGATTCTTATATTGGGTATCTTCTCTCCACCCAGGAGAACTTTTTCTTGTTATAAAATGAAGATCCATTAAATTATAGCAATGTTGGGTAGGTGTTAAAAAGCTATAAGAGTCGCACCTATCTGAGTAAGTCCCCCACCATATTTGCTAATTCAATATTCAACAGGTGAAATAATGGCAGAGATAGATGTAAAATTTGCTGAGAGGATGCAACAGCTTCCACCATATCTCTTTGGCATGATCAATAAAATGAAAATGGAAAAAAGATGGAATGGTGATGATGTTATTGATCTGGGTATGGGCAATCCCATCGACCCTGCACCGGATATGGTGACAGAAAAGCTTATCGATGTTGCCAATGACCCCAAGAGTCATCGATATCCTGTTGCCGGGGGAATGAAGAATTTAAAACGGGAAATCGCGCTTTATTATGGTCGTAATTACAACGTTAAATTAAATGGTACTGATGATGTTATATGTACTATTGGTTCAAAAGAGGGGATTTCACACATCTGTCTGGCTCTGCTCGGTCCGGGTGATTCAGTACTCGTGCCAGCGCCAGCGTTTCCTATCCATGTTTATGCCGCGGTAATTGCAGGTGCTTCGGTTATACGTATATCCTTATATTCTGAAGATTCTTTTTTGCAACAGATTCAAAATGTCTGTCAGTCATTCACCCCAAAGCCTAAATTGGTGATGCTCAATTATCCTCATAACCCCACAGGCACACTTGCCTCCAGGGAGTTCTTTACTGAGGTTATCAAACTTGCCAAAAAATATAACTTTATGGTGATCAATGATTTTGCCTATGCCAGAATCACCTTTGATGATTATATCGCTCCTAGTTTGCTCGAAATACCAGGTGCAGAGGAAGTAGCTGTTGAGTTTGGTTCTTTTTCTAAATCATATAACATGGCTGGCTGGCGCCTAGGTTACTGTGTAGGAAATCCTAGAATAATAGAGGGATTGTCAAAAATAAAAGGTTATTACGACTATGGCATATTTTCTGCCATTCAGGTAGCCGGCATAGTTGCAATGCGGGATTGTGAAGATGCTATCAAAGAGCAGGTCGATGTGTATCAGAAGCGAAGAGATGTACTTTGCGAAGGGCTTATACGCATGGGCTGGGAGGTCCAATCTCCAAAGGCTGGTATGTTTCTGTGGGTTAAAATTCCTGAACCCTATGTGCAGATGGGCTCAATTCGATTTGCCGTGGAGATGATGGATCGTGCCAATGTAGCAGTAGCGCCAGGGGCAGGCTTTGGTGAAGAGGGTAATGATTATCTTCGTCTCGCCCTCGTTGAAAATGAAAACAGAATTAGGCAGGCGCTCAAGCAGATGAAACGCAGCCTTTCTGATATTGACAACGAGATAGAAGAAGGTTCTTTTCAGCTAACTAAAGATGTAGCTCTTTGATGGATGCAATCCCTGGAAAATAAGTTTTTCCAGGGATATTTAAGTGTCATCTTTCATCAAGAGGAATAAACTTCCGTTGAATTGCACCTGTATAAATTTGACGAGGTCTGGAAATACGTTGGTTATGTTCGAGCAGCTCCCGCCAGTTGGATATCCACCCAGGCATTCTGCCGATTGCAAACATTACTGTGTACATATTCAATGGAATTCCGATGGCACGGAGAAGGATACCACTATAGAAATCTACATTGGGATAGAGGTTGCGGCTGACAAAATAGTCATCTGCTAGGGTTTTTTCTTCAAGCTCCATGGCTATGTCCAGAAGCGGATCTGTCTTGTTGAGCTCTTCGAGAACACCATGAACCTGTTTTTTCATAATGATTGAGCGTGGATCAAAGTTTTTATAAACTCGGTGACCAAATCCCATTAACCTGTATGGGTTATCCTTATCCTTTGCCATATCAAGATAATAATCGAGTGGTCTACCAGACTCACGAATATCCTCAAGCATGCGAATTACAGCAGCATTTGCTCCACCATGTAGTGGGCCCCACAAAGCACAGACACCTGCTGAAACTGAACTAAAGAGGTTTGCTCGCGAACTTCCAACCACTCGTACGGTAGATGTTGAACAGTTTTGTTCGTGATCGGCATGCAGCACCAAAAAGAGTTTAAGGGCATTTTCTACAACAGGCGAGGCAATGTATTCCTGGTAAGGCATGGTAAACATCATATGGAGGAAGTTTGAGCAATAACTCAAATTTGGATTTGGTTGATTGAAGGGTTTTCCCGCTGCCATTCTGTAGGAAAATGCAGCAATTGTCCTGACTTTGGAGAGAAGCAATGCCGCTGTTTTATCAAATTCTGGTCCATCGGAATGCACATCCAGTACATCGGGATGAAAGCAGGAGACAAGGTTAAGCATGGCTGAGAGAATAGCCATGGGCGGTGCTGATTTCGGAAATCCTGAAAAATGATGCTCAAGGTTGGTATGCAGGGATGCATGTTCTCGCAGTTGATTGGAAAAGTGAGTCAGCTGATCTCCATTAGGTAGTTCACCATAAAGGATCAGATATGCTGTTTCAACAAATGTGGTTTTTGTGGCTAGATCTTCAATTGGATAGCCCCTGTAACGTAGGACCCCATTTGCCCCATCGACATAGGTAATTGAGGAATAGGTTGATCCAGTATTACCAAAACCTGGATCCATAGTGATATACCCAGTTTGTGAGCGCAACGTGGAAATATCTATGCTTTTTTCATTTTCCGTCCCCACGTTAACATCAAAATCATAGGTTTTTCCTTCCAATTGAAGAATAGCTTTTTGACTCATAATGTCCTCAATATTTATTGGTCGAATTATGTCTTGTTTGAGTTGGATACTCCTATATGTACACCAAATTATAGGAATAGTAATCATTTGCAAGTAAATCATCAAGCAAATTTTTGCAAATACATATCCCTTTATTGCTTATGCAGAATTTGCTGGTAAAATTAATTAGGAAGATAACAGGTTGTTTAAGATGATTTTACGGAGCAGAAAGGTAGAACCGGAAGGGATTTACAGATTATTTACCTATCCCATGTTGCTGGGTTAATTTTTCAAGCATGGTAACAAAGCCCGAGGCGATGGAGTTTATCCCATTTAAATCCAGAAAGTCCTCTGCTGATTCATCAAAAAAAAGATTGAGATCAGAAGGCATTTGACCCTCTTTGTACCAGTAGCAGATTAGCATCGGTAGTTTAGGTAATGGATATAGAACTACAGAAATATCTGCAGCATAGTGTTTTTCAACCTGCTTGCCGCTGAAAAGTCTGATTAGATCATCAAAAAGATCGGGATAACTATCAGCAACTTTCTTCAAAGGTTGTTCACAACGCTGACCAAAAAGACGATACCAGTCCTTACCATTAGGGAGTTCGCGTAAAGGAACCCATTTTCCACTCAAGGGCTTGTTTCCCCCTTTTATAATATAGGAATAAACAGGTAATGTGACCCAGGGATTGACATGAATATTTGTCTGAATTTCTCCATTATCGCATACTGAGAAGTTCTTACCAAGAACTTGTAAGGTAATCTTTCCTTTACTCTTGCTGTAAACACCTCCAAGACCAATTGCCCTGGCTTCGAGATCGATACAGCGAATTTTGCTTTTTTGATCGTGCATGGCTTTGCTGATATTTTCATCCAAAATACTCAGAGATACCTGCTGGTTAGAATATTGTGCAGCTATGTCCGCAGGAACATAAGGACAGTCAGCAAGTTTTTTTGATCCTGTATAAACAGCACCTGCAAAAGCCATACAGGTGGTTAAGTGACATTCCCGGCAATTAGATTTGTTTAGCAACTTGTAGATTTCAAGTGCGTTGGAGAAAGATTTCATGAAAGTCGGTATATTTAAAAGTATTAGTGGCAAAAATATAGTTGTTAGGATTATATTGTACAAAACTTGCCGAGAATGAACCACCACATTTTCATTAACGCAGAATTAACACGATGATTTACCCAGGCACAACAGAACTAATATAAAGCGTGGTAAAAGAGTAAACTGTTTTCGTTGGGGTTAAAGCCACGATTCAACTTCTAGCACGGCGGCTTACTTTTGAGAATACTTATAAACTATTATTCCTTTCTTGCCATTACTGCCTGCCTTCTATGGTCTTCTGCATTTGTAGGCATTAAGGTTGGTTTAGAATATACGCCTCCCCTGCAATTTGCTGGTATTCGTTTTATGATTTCTGGGCTTTTAATCCTGCCATTTTGTGGAAGCATCGTTAAACTCATTCATTCAGTAAGTACTAATCTTGTCACAGTTATCTACGTTACCCTTTTCCAAACTATTTTGCTTTACACTCTTTTTTATACAGGGGTTAAACTAGTACCGGCATCGGTAGCTGCTATGATAATTGGAAGCCAGCCACTTATTATTGCGATCATGGCACATTATTGGACAATTGACGACAAGCTTACCTGGAAAAAAACAGCAGCAATTATTCTTGGTGTAATGGGTGTTGTGCTTGTAAGTTTATCAAGAGGACCCTTTAAAGTTGGGGGTAGCGCCGAAATGATTGGCATTCTACTTTTGTTGGCCTCTAATACATGTGCTGGTGTCGGCAATATGATAGTAGCCAAAACAAAAACAACTATGCCCTTTCTTGAACTTAACTGCGTCCAGCTTTTTCTTGGTGGCTGTGTTATGCTTATACTGTCGTTTGTCGTTGAAGGTTTTACCTGGCAAGAAAAAGAGCTGCCATATTACTACTCACTTGCGTGGTTGAGTTTTCTCTCGGCAGCGGCTTTATCCATTTGGTTTCATTTATTACAAACTAACGTTCCGATATCAGATCTTAACATCTGGAAATTTCTCATTCCTGTATCAGGAGCCTGTTTGAGTTGGTTACTCCTCAAAGATGAATCGCCTGATCCCTATTCCGTCTTGGGGATGATTCTCATAGTTGTTGCTTTGATAATCCTCAATATACGTAAAAGTTAGTGTTTTAAATTTCTCAGGATGTAGAATTCCCCCCACATAACCCTATTTTCAATGATTAAAAAAACTTTACCTATCATTGTAGGGATGAACTACAGCATCATAATTGACAAGCGATTATCTATAACTAATTATTTGATTATAATGCATTTTAAGAAGCAATAAGCCTTTAAACCCGAAATTTTAAGGATGAGTTAAATAACGGGAGATATATAATGGATTTCCGGATTGAAAAAGACACCATGGGCGAAGTCGAAGTAACCATTGATAAGCTGTGGGGTGCTCAAACTCAACGCTCATTAATGAATTTCCCCATAGGCCCGCAAGGTTCTATGCCCATTGAGATTATCCGTGCTTTTGGTCAATTAAAAAAAGCAGCGGCACGAACCAATCATGACCTGGGTCTTCTTTCTGAAGAAAAAACGGATTTTATCGTTAGGGTGTGTAACGAAATTATCGCAGGAGAGTTGGATCAACATTTTCCTTTAGTAATATGGCAAACTGGTTCAGGAACCCATACAAACATGAACGTCAATGAAGTGATCTCGAACAGAATACATATCCTGCAGGGAAAACAGTTAGGCCATGGGGAACGCACAATACATCCCAATGATGATGTTAACATGTCTCAATCTTCAAATGATACATTTCCAACAGCAATGCATATAGCGGCGTGTACAGCACTTTCTGAAAGAACCTTGCCAGCATTAGAGATACTGCATCATGCACTTTTTAATAAGGTTGAGCAGTTTAAGGACATTGTAAAGATTGGCCGCACCCATTGGATGGATGCTACACCTCTTACAGTGGGACAGGAATTCTCGGGGTATCTGGCACTGCTTGAACAGGGTATGGCTGCACTCAAGCATTCCATGAACCGTCTGCAGGAATTGGCACTTGGTGGTACTGCCGTAGGCACAGGAATAAACTGCCCACCTGGCTATGCTGAAAAAGTGGCTGAATACATAGCAAAATTTACCGGTATTGAATTTCGCACAGCTCCCAATAAATTTGAAGCTCTTTCTGCTCACGATGGACTGGTTGCCTCACATGGGGCATTAAAGCAGCTAGCTATAAGTTTGCATAAAATATCCCATGATATCAGACAGATGGCTTCTGGCCCCCGCTGCGGTATTGGGGAATTGTCAATACCAGCAAATGAGCCGGGTTCCTCAATTATGCCCGGTAAGGTTAACCCTAGTCAGATTGAAGCTCTGACCATGGTTTGTGGGCAGGTTGTTGGTAATGATGTTGCCATCGGATTTGGAGCTGCAAATGGTCATTTTGAATTGAATGTATATAAACCCCTCATTATCGCAAACTATCTCCAGTCAGCAAATTTACTTAGTGATGTTGTTCAAACATTTCATGATAACTGTGTCATAGGTATAAAGCCTGAGAAAAAAAATATTGCAAATTATCTTAACAATTCGCTCATGTTGGTTACTGCCTTAACCCCCCATATAGGCTATGAACAGGCGGCAGAAATTGCCAAAACTGCACACAAAAATGGAACCACACTGAAAGAAGAAGCGTTGAAAATACTAGATGTTACCGTAGTGCAACTTGATGATTGGCTGGATCCGCGGAAGATGATCGGTGGTAATTCAACTGATTGACAATCAAGGTTTCCAGTGAGATATCTTAAAACACTATACCTAACTATTGAATAAACCATAACCGATAAAAGGTTTTAATATTGACACGAAAAAACTTCTTTTTAGCGGTGAAGTGATAATTCAGACGCAATATTGAAGCTTTACTCTGTTTCTCCAATAATGCTAGTAGTAAAATCAGACATCAACCTTATCCAATTTCCACTTGAATATTGCCAGATTGTTTGTTATTCCGATGACAACAAAGGTAGAAAGTATGTTGTAGATCAATCGAGATTGCATTTGTAAAAATGGCCAGAATTGTTGGTATCATTGGAAATTGCATACCTCAATAGTAAAAGACAAGAGGAGGGAAGTATGAAAAAGTATGTATGTGATATTTGTGATTATGTCTATGATCCTGCAGAAGGTGATCCAGATAGTGGGGTAGCAGCAGGAACCGCTTTTGCTGATTTACCTGAGGATTGGGTTTGTCCACTCTGTGGCGCCTCTAAGGACGATTTTTCCGAAATGACCTGAGCTGATATCCTTCGAGGAGCTGACTAATCATGCTCCTCGAGTCTCTTTTCTTTGTGAAAAAAAATCCACTCTTCTCCTGCTTTTGTCGTTTTTAATTTAGCTCATTTCTACTCGAAGACCTGAAAAAAAAATCTGCATTACAGCTTATAGAATACTAATTGTAAAAAGACGATTCGTGCCAGTGGGTTAGGTGTAATAGCGCTTGAAAAAAGGCTTTAGAAACCTAGATTCTGAATTTTCCCAGGATGCTGTACCCCTTGTATTTCCTAGTTTTTTCTGTTACCATCTAAAGTAAGTACCTTTACGTCAAAGCCCAAAAAAGGGAGGGCGTTGTGGAACAACAATGGCGCAAGCATATCAGAAGTCAACTCGACATTCCACTAGAATTTCAGGGTAAAGTTTCCAGTCTTACACAGAATATCAGTCAGTCAGGCATGTTATGTAGGACCTCGCGTGAAATAGATGAATTAACCCTGCTTGATATTAAGTTCCAACTTCCATACATAAGTAAATATGAAGCCAAAAAGATTTGGATTGAATGTAGTGGAGTTGTTGTTCGTTGCGAGAAAAAAGAAGTTGCAGCAAAGGATTTGCCCTATGAGGTAGCAATCTTTTTCAATCACATGTCCACCCAGAACCGCAATCTCCTGGCTACTTATGTAAGCAAAGACAACTAATTGTCTCTTTGTTAATTTAGCAACCTGTCTGCGGGGTATGCTCTTCTTCAGCTAAGTAGTCACGACAGAGGTTTGCCGCTGCCAAAGTC
>CAZWVC010000044.1:0-18118 GCA_964637245.1 uncultured Desulfocapsaceae bacterium | reverse complement strand
GGCAAATCAAGCATATGTCCGCTTGACCTATCTAATTGTTTGATAATTTCATTCATAGGAACGTTGAATCTCAATGCCAAAGAAACCAGGCGACAGGTTGTTGTCCACATGGTGGATTTATCTTTGAGGTCAATTCTATTATCAAATGGAAATTTGGCAAAGACTTCCATGGGATGTTCGTGCTCATCGAAACAGACAATTATATACACGGATTTCTGGTCCTGATCCTTTAAACGATATCTTTTGGCATCCAGGGTATCAGGAAGGTTTCTTTTACATTGACCATCTGTAGAGACCATTGCGGTTTTCTGGGAAGAATCATCCCTGTCCTTGGTGTTTAGTACCTGAGAATCTCTTGAGCCATCACGGTAAACAGTCAACCCTTTACAGCCTGATTGATACCCCATGATATAAGCAAGTTTGACTTCTTCTCTGGTTGCACTGTTAGGCAGGTTAATGGTCTTTGAAATTGAACTGTCTACCCCATTTTGCTGGAGTATACCCTGCATTCTTATGTGGTCCTCAGGCTTAATATCCTGAGCTGTTCGAAAAACCTCCTGCCACTTTGAGGGGATCTCATCATGGCCAATAACTGTGCCAGAATCAGCCACCTGACTCATCAACTCCTCTGAGTAAAAACCCTCTTCGCGGGCTATTTTCTCAAAATGCTTGTTCACCAGGATGAGCCTGTCACCGTCCATGACATTTTTAACCATAACAATAGAATAGTACGGTTCACACCCTGATGCACAATCTGCTATCATTGATACCGTGCCAGTTGGTTGGATAGAGGTCAACGCCGCGTTTCTTCGCGGTGGATAAGTGTTGGTCTCGGGATCGTATGCTGGAAAAGGTGATTTAGATTCAGCGAGCTCCTCAGATTTCTCCACTGAAGCGTCCCTGATGAAGTTCATGGTATCAGCACAAAGTTTTCGACCTTCCTCACTCCCATAGGAAATACCTAACTGAATGAGCATATCATGCATGCCCATGATACCAAGACCAATCTTTCTGGTCTTCAGGGTCATTTCTTCGATTTCCTTAATAGGAAAGCGATTACAATCAATAACATTATCGAGAAAGGCTGTAGCTGTATGCACAACATTTTTCAACCGATCGTAGTCAATGGCACTGTCTTTAACAAAGTTTGCTAAATTCACAGAACCAAGATTACAGCTCTCATAGGGCAGTAGCCATTGTTCACCGCAGGGGTTGGTAGCCTCGAACTTACCAAGCTGTGGGGTCATATTGGCTTTATTGGCGGCATCTATGAAAAGCACCCCAGGTTCACCATTTAACCAAGCAAGATCTATTATTCTTTCGAAGACTTCGCGGGCACTCAGCTCTGCAGATATGTTCCCGGTCGAAGGTTCAATTAGCTTGTATTTACTATCCTCTTCAACTGCTTGCATGAACTCGTCTGTAATAGCCACGCTAAAGTTGAAGTTGTTAAATTTTTCCTGATCTTCTTTAGCAGAAATGAAATCGAGAATATCGGGATGGTCGATGCGCAGAACACCCATGTTCGCCCCACGTCGTTTACCTCCTTGCTTAATTGTTTCAGTTGCGGCATCAAAAACAGCGGCAAACGATAGTGGACCAGAAGCAACCCCCTGAGTAGAACGTACCGATGCATTTTTCGAACGTAGACGAGAAAAGGAATATCCGGTACCGCCACCAGTCTTATGCACTAGAGCACCATTACGGATTGCCGTGAAGATACCATCCATTGAGTCCTCAACCGGCAAGACAAAACATGCCGAGAGCTGTCCGAGATCAGTACCCGCATTCATAAGGCAAGGAGAATTGGGTAAAAAGTCCATGTGGTAAATCATGGAGAAGAATTCATCTCGGATATTGTCATAGTTCTCACTATCTATATCCACCTCAGCAACGGCATTAGCAACCCTGCTGCACAGAGTTTCCCAAGTCTCAATGGGTACTCCATCTGAATCTTTCAAATAATATCGTCTTGCCAGTACTGTTTCAGCGGTATTAGTCAATACCTGTTTAGTTAAATCAGGTGCCATGAACTCCCTCTCAGATGATTCTCGTGTGGTAAGCATATTTTCTGTACAGAAAAGTACAATTTCTCCTGAGTCTGAACATTCCGACCCGCCCCCTGATAACGGTGTATGTTCTCTACTCTCAAGAAAAAGCTTATACACTACATTTATGGTACACTCAAGCACTAATCTACCACATGTTGTATAAAAATCAACAGGAAGGCCACAAATACAAGGGTTTAATTGAGAAAAAAAAGTGGGTAAAAACAGAGGTTTTTTATGGTTGCTTTTTCTATCACTTTTCGTGCCAGTTTCATTTTTTTTCAACCATATCAGGGTGCCTAAAATTGACCCTATCCGCTACCTCATAATGATATGGTTGCACCTCAATTTTTTTATTACTGCTCAGCAAAATTACATTTAAAAAATCAAGATTAAGCTCCTTTCGTAAAATGAGTTTCAACTTCGTCATCCGATTTGCAAAAAATTGATAGAATAATTGCACGGTTTTACAGGGTTAATTGTATTTTCAACTATTTATCGATTAAAGCGACAAGAAAAAAACCATAAGGAATAGATACAATTTATTACAAAAGGCTGTAATCTTATGTAAAAACAAGCAAGTTCTCACTCTGCGTAATCGAATAATTCATGCTTTTGGATGATGTTTGTACACAGAAGTAATTCAACAATTTTCAGCAATACCCAGAGTACACACTTACAGACCAGTACAGGCATAAATTGAGCACAAACTTGCAAAAGAAATCTACTGATTTCTATTTTATTATTAATTCTTTTTACCTTTCGGGAATAGTTCTCATACTTATAATGTCTATATAACATGTAAACGTAAGAGCACTATAGTAATAGCGCTAACTACAATATAATTTCAGGATGTTAACTCTCCTGTGGGAGGAATAGCCATGAAAGAATTATTTTTGGCCTTGGTATTCACTTTGTCAGCTATTGTAGGAGGTACCGTCGTTGCCGCAACTTTTAATCTTACAGAAGCCAATGCCAGCAATAAGAACAACAATACAACAGAGAAAGCACTGTTTGCTGGTGGATGCTTCTGGTGCATGGAGAAACCATTTGAGAAACTCGATGGTGTGCTATCCGTTGTATCTGGTTATTCAGGTGGAACCAGTAAAAATCCAACGTACCAAAATTATGGCAAAAGTGGACACATTGAGGTAGTTCAGATTACCTATGACCCTAACAAGATAGAGTACTCTCAGCTTCTCGATGTTTTCTGGCGACAAATTGATCCCACTGATGGAGGTGGTCAATTCGTAGACAGGGGAAATGAATACACTTCCGGTATTTTTTATTATGATGAGATCCAGAAAAACCTAGCAGAAGAGTCTAAAGCCAATTTAGAGAAAAGTGGAATTTTTGATAAATCAATAGTGACGCCAGTTAAGACTGCCAGTAAATTCTGGCCGGCGGAAGAGTATCATCAAAACTATTATAAAAAGAATCCTCTTCGCTATGGTTTCTACAGATCGGGTTCAGGTCGAGATACTTTCTTAAAAAATTACTGGAAAGAAAGCGAAAAATCACTCACCAAAAAAAGTGAGCCCAAGAGCTTAAAAGAAAGACTCACTCCTCTGCAATACAAGGTTACTCAGGAAGATGGGACAGAACCACCGTTCAATAATAAATATTGGGATAATAAAAACCCTGGAATTTATGTTGATATTGTCTCAGGTGAACCGCTTTTCAGTTCCACTGACAAATACAACTCCAAGACTGGTTGGCCAAGTTTTACCAAGCCATTGATTCCTGATAATGTAATAGAACGAGTCGATATGACCTGGCTCATGGCTCGAACCGAGGTTCGCAGCAAACAGGCTGATTCCCACCTCGGTCATGTATTTGAGGATGGTCCTGCCCCAACTGGATTGAGGTATTGTATTAATTCAGCAGCATTACGGTTTATACCAGCAGAATCACTTGCTAAGGAAGGGTATCAACAGTTTGAAAAGCTCTTCAAACCTGAATTAGCGGCAGATTAAAGCGTATGATAATTTGAAATTTTTACCTTCTTTCTTCAGATATTCAAGTGCTTCCAGTATATCGATTTAGAAAGTGGGTAATGTTATCTAGGCTCACCGGCTTCTTGATGTAACCAATTGGACAAATTGGATCGATCAATTTTCGATTTGTTGAAGTGACATATCCCGAAGTGATTACCACGTGGACGTCTTTGTCAATTGCCTTGAGCCTTTTGAAAACCTCAATACCGTTCATTCTGGGCATTTGTATATCCAACATAACACAGGCAATATCAGCCCTGTTCCGTTCAAATAATTCTACAGCTTCAACACCATCATGGGCGAGGAGAACATCCAGTCCAAGTTTTTCAATGAGTTTGGCAGCAATTATCAAACAGATTTCTTCATCATCAACGACAAGGATTGTAGAAGGGTGCAACATAAACCTCTCAGATTACAGTTATATGGAGAACTCCCTTGCTTGAAAATAGCATCACCATAAAGAAATAACAACACCTTATTAGCCTTATTTAAGTGGATAGATCATCTGATCCGATGACATGATTTGCATTGAATAGAGTCGCGCTGCTCCTTTTCAGGTGTATCAATCACCCCTATATTTGGGTTACAATCGATGCAGGCTCACATATAAATACTGTATCCATACCTGAGAAAGCCCCATGAGTATAGCAGCTTAGTACCTCGTTATAAAAAGTCAACTAGTACCCTACCCCAACCTTGCCCACCTAATGGCGTATTACCATAGCTAAAGCAAACATAATGACCACCAGAACACAGCAGCAGTATTACAACTTAATTTCCCATTACCCCTATTAGTCATTTAATACTGAATAGTAATAAAGTTTATCGTTGTATCTCATTATAAAATACAATCATTTTCTCAAAAATTAGTTACGCGAGAGTTGATTTTTAGACCGAATGGTATAATTATACCGATTGGTCTAAATATAACCGGAGAGAGAGACAAATGAGATATGCCAAATCAGAAGATACCCGGAAACGGTTACTCGTCACAATGTCCAGACTAATGCGTATTCAAGGGTACAATGCCACGGGTGTCAACCAGGTCATTACAGAGAGCGGTGTACCGAAAGGCTCTCTCTATTACCATTTTCCCAAGGGCAAGACAGAACTTGCGGCTTCAGCTGTGTATCTGGCCAATGAACGAATAGTTGCGACACTTAAAAAGATCATTGGATTGGTGCCAGGCCCCATTGAGGCCGTTGAACTTTTCTGCCACTTTTATATCGAAGAGATGTTTAAAGGTAATTATAAAAGTGGTTGTCCTATAGCCACAGTAACCCTTGAAACAGCAGCAACAATTGAGCCAATTCAACAGGCCAGTAAGGCTGGCTTCAAGGAGATGGTCTCTCTTTTCTCAGCAATGCTAATGACTCAGGATGTACCCTCGACTCAAGCAAAGGAACTGGCAGTACTCACTGTATCAGCGATAGAAGGTGCTCTTATTATGTGCAAAGCGCAGCGTAGCACTGAACCATTGAAAATTGTGCAAAAAAGTCTACGTAAGCAACTTAAAGATACGCTAAAAAACTGAACACAATAACTCCCTTATAAAAACTCCACAATGAGTATAGCTAGCCTTCCAACTCCGGCAATAGATGCCATCATATTCATCCTGAATCATGTGGCTTGCAAGAGATTGGTCATTTTGGCTTTTTCAATCCTAAAGCAAAAATGCTTTGGCCTGATATACAACCCCAATGGTTTGTATATACTCTTGCAACAGCCACGACTTGAGGAGGAAACTAAACCGAATTTTATGGCAACGATGCACTTCGTTGTTATTCAAGATAAACCTGGTGGGCGAGGTGGGATTCGAACCCACGACCTTTGGCTTCGGAGGCCAACACTCTATCCAGCTGAGCTACCCGCCCGTAGTGAGTTAAAAAGAGGTTGTGCAACTTTCCAGCAGGGTCTTTTATTACCAAAACATCCTTACATTTACCAGACTTTTTATCTCGGCATGGCCTCGGATCGCAAAGTAAAAAAAAGAGGCGTTCCAATTGGAACGCCTCTGTGGATTAAATGCAATGGAGGTTTTCTTTATTTAACCTGCTTTCTTCTCCGGTAAGCAACTACCCCCAAAAGCCCTGCCCCCATAAGCAACAAAGTGCTTGGCTCTGGTACAGGTGCACCAGCAACTAGATAGTCTTGTTTATCCGGATTTGTTAAAGTATAAAGAGATAAACTTGGATCATAGCCATCACCTAGGTTATTCAGGTAGGAGTTTGCAAGAGTCCCAATTCCATAGTTGTCATTGTTTAAGGAAAACCCACCATCAAAGACATCGTAGGAGTCACTAGTATAATTGGTAAAACTCGTGGTTACTTCCCAAAGAGCAACCTGTAACGCAGCAGCTTCTATCGCACCCATTGCTTCTGAGTAGTTTTCATCCCAGAGCTCATAAATATCGTCCTTGATTGCCGAATTAAAGACATCTGCCACATCTTCAACAAGATAATCGTGGGTTGATGAAGGTGCATACTGAAAAAAATCAATGCAGAAGGAATCGTATGGGGTATTTTCGCTACCCAGCTCCAGATTATAGACACCTGCTCCAACCCAGGCGGACCCATAACTACCTGGCCCAGTGGTTGTTGTGCTAACTGCTTTTCCCGGGCTTACCCCTGTAAACGAGAGTGAAACTGTTGATCCTAGCGGGAGTGCCGCAGCAAACGCTGGTATTAAAACTCCGATAATCAGAAGTACTAAAAGTGAAAATGATATATTTCTTTGCTTCATTCCGTTTCCCCTTTGTTCTCCGTGGCCTTGCAGCCAATATTTGGTAGTATCTGAATTATTTTCTTCTGTGAATTTTCTTCACTCGCAGTTTTCCTTGCAATTTTCCTGCCAGAAACATAAGCAACTAATATTACTTGTTAATTGTAAGAGGATATATTTTATTGACATAAAGTGTAAAGTTTTCTGACAGCAAAAACCATGATCAATTCCCATTAACACTCCATATGTCCTTGAAAACAACTAAAATGAGCAAGTTTTCGCCATAACGTGAAAAAACGACATGTCGGAATTTTTTACACTCTGGTAAATTAAATATAGTTTTTAAATACTTACATAATGCAGTAGTGCATGAAACCGTTTTTAAGAGTGCTGCTGACTAGATACCATGCCTCTTTCATGCAGTAGAGCCACCCGCATTACATTCGCATTACAACCTAGTTTGTCGTCTATAACTATTTTTCGTTGACTAAGTGGGTACAGAACGTCCTCATCCAGTATCATTGCTTGCTGATTTATAGCGACATTGTATTTGATATTTTTCACCGGTCCCATGATCTCAGCTTTCCTTTTAAGGTCAAACATAGTAGCGTTTGTGTAGAAAACCGCGCCAATCTTACTCAAGCTCTTCCGATAACTCTGCTGTTCTAGAAAGATTATGTTTAATGCTGATTGCTTACCTATTCTCATTGGGAGCCTTCCTTTCAAGGATCATAAACAGGCAATGGAGGCGATTCTTTCCAACACCCCAACAATTCCACTTTGGCCACAACTACCACTGTTAGCAGGCGAAGGTATGATTCGGCAATTTCTGAGCGGATTTCCTGGATTGCAGGAAGAAGGCAGCAAGTTTTGGATAGATACTGACCGGACGGATTTCGGCGAACAAATGACAGCTTTTTACGAGGAATATTTTCAGATAAAGGATAACCCCTCATTACTGTTCGACTCTAGGTTTGCATTGACGGATGACACAGCGAAAGGATTTAGGATTTTTACTGAATCTATACCTAAATTTAAGCAGCATATATTTGCACTCAAAGGCCAGGTTACCGGTCCTGTGACTGCTGGTATTGGTACAAAGGACCAGCATGGCCAGAGTATTATCTATAATGACAATCTCCGCGATATACTTATCAAACACCTCATCTTAAAAAGTTGCTGGCAGATCGAAGCCATGAAAACCATCCGGCCAGATATCCAACCCATACTTTTCGTAGATGAACCGGCGATCGTGAGTTTTGGCTCATCAAGTTTTATGGGTGTTACTAAAGAGATGGTATCTGATGCTGTTGCTGCGGTTGTATCTGGAATTAAAAAGGTTGGTGGCCTTGCAGGAGTGCATATTTGCGCAAATGGTGACTGGGGGCCTGTACTTACCTCTACCGCTGATATAATCAGTTTTGATGCCTACTTTTATTTTGACAATTTTGTGTTGTTTAAAGAAGAGCTCATCCACTACCTCGATCGTGGCGGTATTTTGGCTTGGGGTATTGTGCCAACCAGTGATGCCCAGATTCTCATAGATACCAACGCAGACACCCTATTCTCAAAATGGCAGGAACAACTTAGGGTAATAGCTCCTTTTGGTCTCTCACCCAAGAAAATAATGCAACAAACCCTTATTGCCCCCTCCTGCGGTACTGGATCTCTCAGCCCCGAACTTGCAAAGAAAGTACTTGAATTAACAGCGGAAGTCTCCAGACGTGCTCATAACTTACTCTCTTCACTTGTATAGTTTTTCGGATAAATGGTGTACGTTTTGGGTGATGTAATTTGTTGAGGAGGCACATTGTTCAGGCTTACTCGTGCACTTCAAGAAAGATCGCAGCTTCATATACATTCATGCACTCCTTACCTTTTCAAAAAACATGAATAAAATTTTTCCTTTATTCAAATAGGTTACAAGGAAAACCAGTTCATTTCAATCAGATCTGATTATTTTTTTGTTGAAAATATTCAACACTTGATTTAAAACAACTAATAACGGTGTAACATTGTTCTGCTCTACACCATCTCCAAGACTGGAAATTTTATTTTTTTATTTATTTACAAATATTTAAATTAAATAACGCCTTAAAACGATATAATTCAAAAAACGAAAATTACTCTATCAATTTGTCTGGCTTTCCATTTTTTTGTGGTTTTTACAGGTAGTTAACAAACATTACAAACTCGGTCAAACCAAACTTAAACTGTACCGGTAACAATGTTAAACGAACTCAACCACGACATTCACAAACGACTTGAAGCCGCTGTTCTTGAGGTTTTTTCTCAGTCCGATTTCCATAAAGCCAGTATTAGAGACGTTGCGGAAAAAGCAGAGGTCAGCTTTACCACGATTTATAAGCACTATGAAAGCAAGGAGCGGCTAGTCTTTGCATTTGTTGATATATGGATGGGAAAGTTGACAGATCGCATCGTTGATCACATTCAAGGTGTCGAAAATCTTCAAGAAAAGCTACGCAAAGTGTTCTGGTTGCAATTTGATTACTATGAAAGACATGAGGGTCTCGGCAGAATCGTTTTTATGACCTTACCAATGAAAACCTGGATGGCTGATGAAACTTTTGAGCAGAAGAGGATGATGCATTTACTTATCAAACTGCTCCACCAGGGACAACAGGAGGGAATACTCAATGATCGGGTGGATGCATCAATTCTGCTCGATTTTCTCATGGGGTTTGTCCAGCGCAGTTTTATTATGTGGATTCAACGTGGAAAATCTGAGAGCTTGGTAGAAAAGGCGAACACCATGTTTGGCATGGTATGGCGAGGTATGCTTAACCCACAGTTGTTAGATCGAGAAAACCTTACTGAAATTTTAAACAAAACCAATTAATTACGGTATTATATATATATATATTTCAACAAGAAATAAACGGAGGAGATTAATCAGCTGGCAGAGATAAGTTCCAACTATTTTAAAGTAACCGGAACTTACGGGGAACGAAAAAAAAACAAGAGAGGGTTATTATGTCGAATTATGATGATGTTTTTTCTCAGAGTATTACCGATCCTGTAAAATTTTGGGGCGATGCTGCCAAAGGAATTGATTGGTATAAAGAGTGTGATGAAGTGCTTGACTCATCCAACCCTCCCTTCTACCGTTGGTTTAAAGGCGGTAAAATGAATACCTGCTACAATGCTTTAGACAGACATGTGGAAAATGGCCGTTCAGATCAGGTGGCCATTATTTATGACAGTCCTGTAACCAACACAATCACAAAAATTACCTACAAAGAATTACTCAACAAAGTATCAGTTTTTGCTGGTGGATTGAAGGATCTGGGTGTAGCCAAAGGTGATACGGTAGTCATCTATATGCCGATGATACCTGAGGCGGCAATTGCAATGTTGGCATGTGCCAGAATCGGAGCCATCCACTCTGTGGTTTTTGGAGGTTTTGCCCCGCATGAACTGGCAATTAGGATAGATCATGCTCAACCAAAAGTCCTTATTACTGCATCTGGAGCAATCGAAGGTGCGAAAACCCTCTCCTACAAACCGATGGTCGACGCAGCCCTGGAGCAATCAGTTCATGATGTTGACAAGGTTGTTCTATTTCAACGCGATTTCCTCAAATCTGACATGACTGAGGGTCGAGATCTTGATTGGAGTGAATTGGTTGCCAAAAGTAAACCTGTTGCTTGCGTTGAGCTTGCTGCTACAGATCCTTTGTATATACTCTATACCTCCGGTACCACCGGAATGCCAAAAGGGGTATTGCGAGACAATGGTGGTCATGCTGTTGCCCTGGCGTGGAGTATGAAGGCGGTCTATGACATGGACCCGGGCGATGTCTGGTGGTCGGCATCGGATGTTGGCTGGGTGGTTGGACACTCATATATCGTTTATGCTCCGTTGCTGATCGGCGCCACTTCGGTTTTCTATGAAGGCAAGCCCATCGGTACACCCGATGCAGGTGCTTTCTGGCGCGTAATCTCTGAGCATCAAGTAAAGACACTTTTTACTGCGCCTACCGCTTTTCGTGCCATCAAGAAAGAAGACCCCAACGGCGAGTTCTGTAATAAATACGATATTTCGTGCTTTAAATGTCTCTACCTGGCAGGTGAGCGCACCGATCCCGATACCTATCACTGGGCCGTTGATTTATTGAAGGTCCCGGTTATTGATCATTGGTGGCAAACCGAAACCGCCTGGGCAGTTGCGGCTAACTGTCGTGGTATAGAAGAATTCCCGGTAAAACCAGGTTCACCAACTAAAGCAGTACCTGGCTATGATGTCCGCGTCCTTGATAATGACTGCTTTGAAGTAGAACGAGGCGTTGAAGGAAACATTGTTGTCAAATTACCACTTCCTCCAGGTACTCTGACTACACTGTGGCGCAATGATGAAAGATTCATCAAATCCTATATGACCACATTCCCTGGTTATTATGAAACCAGTGATGGCGGCTATATTGATGAAGACGGCTACATCTATGTCATGGGGCGAATGGACGATGTTATCAATATCGCTGGTCATCGCCTCTCAACCGGAGCAATGGAAGAGGTTATTGCCAATCACCCAGATATTGCTGAGTGCGCTGTCATTGGCACCGATGATAAGCTTAAGGGTCAACTGCCAGTTGGTTTCTTTGTTCTCAAGGCAGGAGTTACCAGAGATGTAAAAGAAATCCAGGAAGAATTGGTTAAGATGGTGCGTGAATCAATAGGCCCGATTGCCTGCTTCCGTGAATCGACAGTTGTTGCCAGGCTGCCTAAAACACGATCTGGCAAGATACTACGCGGTACCATGCGTTCCATAGCAGGAGGCAAGGATTACAATATGCCTTCTACTATTGATGACCCTGTCATCCTCGATGAAATAACCGATACCCTGGCGAATATGGGCTATCCTAAAAAATAATTTTTAAAACAACAGGGTAAGGACAATTTGTCCTTACCCTATCTTGATCAAAGCGGTTGGGCTGTTTAATGAGGATCAGCAACTCAACACGGATAGGGATAATTATATGAAAATCCATGAATACCAGGCAAAACAACTTTTCCAGAACTATGGCGTTCCGGTACCTGAAGGTGATATCAGCACCGATTCTCAGGGTGTGGTGGAAATCGCTCAGCGACTTGGCTTGCCTGTTGCAGTGAAAGCCCAAATCCATGCAGGTGGCCGAGGCAAGGGTGGCGGAGTAAGGGTTGCCAAAACGAGCAATGATGTTATAGAAGCTGCAGGTGCCATCCTCGGTATGAATCTGGTTACCAAACAAACGGGCCCAGAGGGTCGACTGGTCAAGACAGTACTTATCGAAAAAGGAGTGAGCATAAGAAAGGAACTCTATCTTTCCATCATTCCAGATCGCGATACCGCAAGTATCACCATTGTAGCCAGCCAGGATGGAGGTATGGATATCGAGGAAGTCGCGGAAAAGCACCCTGAAAGAATCATAAAGGTTGGGGTAAATCCCCTTGTCGGTATCCAGGGCTATCATGTACGCCAGGTCATATTTGGGCTGGAGTTGGAAGCTACCCTGATGAAGGAGTTTGGTGCTATTTTGCGTAAATTGTATACTCTTTTTGTGGATTATGATTGCTCCATGGTCGAAATCAACCCGCTCATCATAACCGATGAGGACGCAATTATCGCACTTGATGCCAAAGTCGATATCGACTCCAATTCTTTGTATAAACACTCTGACATAGTTGCCATGCACGACCCTAATGAAGATGATCCGACGGAGGCCGAAGCATCCAAGTTTAATCTTAATTATATCAAACTCGACGGCAATGTGGGGAATATGGTTAATGGAGCAGGCTTGGCGATGGCTACTATGGATATTATCAAACTCGCAGGTGCTGAACCTGCCAACTTTCTTGATGTTGGTGGCGGAGCCGATGCCGAAATGGTTGAAAACGGTTTCAGAATAATTCTCAGTGACCCCAACGTAAAAGCCATTCTTGTCAATATTTTTGGTGGCATACTTCGCTGCGATGTCCTTGCCCAAGGTGTGGTCCAGGCAGCCAACAAGGTTCAGCTTAAGGTGCCAGTGGTTGTGCGTATGGAAGGGACAAATGTTGAGGAGGGTCGCAGGATTTTAGCAGAATCAGGCATGACTTTGATTAATGCAAAAGATCTCTCTGATGCAGCTCGCAAAATAGCAGAAATTGTATCCTGACAAGAGACACCTATATAATTGAGATTATATAAGAACCTGAAACTATTTCATCCTGTCTATAGTTCACTTTGCAGACAGCCTGAATATTAATCAGAAAAGGGTTACCATTCCAAATTCATAAGGGAAAACCATGAGTATTTTCATAAATAGGCAAACCCGTGTCCTGGTCCAGGGTATAACCGGGAAAGAAGGCCAGTTTCATACACGTCAGTGTGTCGATTACGGCACAACTGTTGTAGCAGGGGTAACGCCAGGGAAAGGCGGACAGATGATGGATAACGTCCCTGTCTTCAACACTGTCAAGGAAGCCAAGGAAGCAACCGGGGCAAACGCATCCATGATTTTCGTACCGCCGCCCTTTGCTGCTGATGCTATCCTTGAGGCTACCGATGCCGATATGGAAATTGTAGTTTGCATCACAGAAGGCATACCGGTGATGGATATGCTACGGATTAAGAATTATTTGGCCCAGAGCATGACTCGTCTCATTGGTCCTAACTGTCCTGGAATCATTACCCCTGGCGAGTGCAAGATTGGCATTATGCCTGGCCTAATTCATAAGCCTGGCGGTCCGGTTGGCGTTGTTTCAAGATCCGGAACACTCACCTATGAAGTAGTTCATCAACTAACTCAACATGGCCTCGGCCAGACAACATGTATAGGAATCGGTGGTGATCCGGTAAATGGAACTGGTTTTCTCGACTGTCTCAAAGCATTTAACACAGATCCTGAGACGGAAGCGATCGTCATGGTTGGCGAAATTGGTGGCAATGCCGAAGAGGAAGCCTCTGCTTGGATTGCCGATAATATGAAAAAACCTGTGGTTGGCTTTATTGCCGGTCTAACAGCTCCGCCTGGCCGACGTATGGGACATGCTGGTGCCATCGTAAGCGGTGGTCAGGGAACGGCAGAAGCTAAAATACAAGCAATGCGGCAGGCAAACATCAATGTTTGTGAAGACTTGGGAACATTGGGTAAACTTTGCAAAGATGTCTTTTAAGTCACCTTATTCGTCTTCACTCTGGCATGCCTAAGCGCTTAATGCCAAGGCAAGATACTAGAAGGATAAAGTACTGAGTAATCGCTTATTGGTTCTCTGGAAGAAGGAGAGAGTATGAAATCAAATGACCAGTTAGAACATCTAAAAACCTTGAGGGCAGAGGCACGCCTGGGAGGTGGCCAGAAACGTATTGATGCAATTCATGAAAAAGGGAAAAAAACAGCCCGCGAACGAATAGACATGCTCTTGGATCCCGGATCTTTCGAAGAATTTGATATGTTCAAACTTCACAGATGCCGTGATTTCGGAATGGAGAGCAAACAGTTTCCAGGTGATGGAGTGGTAACAGGTTATGGTACCGTTAATGGGCGTACAGTTTATGTTTTTGCCCAGGATTTCACCGTTTTAGGAGGATCTCTTTCGGAGACATTTGCAGAAAAAATATGCAAGATCATGGACCTTGCGATGAAAAACGGTGCTCCTGTAGTTGGTTTGAATGACTCTGGTGGCGCCCGAATCCAGGAGGGGATAGAGAGTCTCGCCGGATATTCCGAAATCTTCCAACGTAACGTTATGGCTTCAGGCGTAATTCCTCAAATATCAGCTATCTTCGGCCCCTGCGCTGGTGGCGCCGTATATTCTCCTGCCCTCACCGATTTTGTGACCATGGTAAAAAAACAGTCATACATGTTTCTTACTGGTCCAAAAGTTGTCAAATCCGTCACCCATGAGGATGTTACCGTAGAAGAACTTGGCGGTGCTGATATGCATGCCAGTAAAAGTGGGGTAAGTGATTATCCTGCAGAATCAGGCGAAGATGCGATTAATTACATAAAAAGCCTACTCTCCTTCGTTCCGCAGAATAATATCGAGACAACACCGCTCTGCCCTACCGATGATCCGATTGAGCGAACGGCGCCTGAATTGAATAGTTTTATTCCCGATAGTGACAACGAAGCATATGATATGAAGGAGTTAATTCTCCAAACTGTCGACAACAATGTTTTTCTTGAAGTCAAAGAGAACTTTGCTCCTAATTTGATAACTGGATTTGCCCGTTATAACGGAATGAGTGTCGGTATTGTCGCCAATCAACCTGCCCATCTCTCAGGAGTTTTGGATATTGATTCCTCTGTAAAGGGTGCGCGTTTTGTTCGATTTTGTGACTGCTTCAATATTCCTGTCGTTACATTTGTAGATGTACCTGGTTTTCTGCCGGGGACAGCGCAGGAATACGGAGGAGTTATTCGCAATGGCGCCAAAATTCTTTACGCCTATGCCGAAGCTACTATTCCGAAAGTAACTGTGATCACCAGAAAAGCTTATGGTGGGGCATACTGTGTTATGTCTTCCAAACATCTCCGTGGTGATATTAATTATGCCTGGCCTACTTCAGAGATTGCAGTAATGGGTGCCAAAGGAGCAGTTGGAGTACTTTACGGCAGAGAAGCTAAAAAACAGGATAACCCCTCAATATTCTTACAGCAAAAGGAAAAAGAATATCAGGACACTGTAGCTAATCCTTATGTTGCAGCTCAACGCGGCTATATCGACGATATAATCGAACCGGCACGTAGCCGAACCAGAATAATCAGAGCATTGATGCTAATACGCAACAAGCGAGATACCAATCCCATGAAAAAGCATGGCAACATACCACTGTAACGATCGTCTATTCATTATCTAAATTGGTCTATCTTGATAGGCAGCTGACTTTTTGACACACTTATAAAGGAGAATCTCATGGCTGTAAAAATTTTCATTAAAAGAAAACTTGCGGAATCCCACATAATTGAGCTTTCAATCCTTCTCAAAAAGCTTCGTAGTCTCACGCTTAATCAGCCAGGCTACATCTCCGGTGAGACGCTTCAGCGTATCGATAAGCCAGGTGAATCAATGGTTATAAGTACCTGGCGTTCTGTAGAAGATTGGAACAATTGGGTTAATAATGAGAAAAGAATGGTGATACAGACTGAAATAGATCAGCTATTAGGAGAAGAAACCGAATACGCTGTCTACGGATAACTTGAAAATATGCCGAGTGATTCTACTTCCAGGATGAGCGTTTAAACTATTGATGAATATGCTCTGCTTTCCTTGAGGGTTTTCTCATCTCTTTAAAGGCTAACGTATATTTCTGGTAATTCAAACTCGAATTCAGCACATATATTTTACTCGTAAAAGGTTTATCTATGACTGAAGTTACAAAAAAAACGGCTGCTGCACTTGCTGCAGTGAATGCATATTTACAGGAGGAGGAAGCGCACCTGTTGCATAAATCAGAATCTACCGCCCAACTCCAGCCGGTACAGCAAGATGTCAACGCGTGGGCGCTCAGCGGACGCCAGGATATGATGAGCTTGCGTCAACTGATCCAAATGAAGGCATTTTCACGCTTTTAACCTTTCCATGCTATAAAGATTGTAAGGAGACGAAGTAATGAGTGAGCAAGTAAAAATGACTGCCCTGCAGTATGAAAGCGACCGTCCACCAGCAGAAAACCCCCTCAAAGTAATGGATTTGAGTTTACGTGATGGTCATCAATCTCTATTCGCGACCCGAGGCCGTACCGAAGATATGATCCCAGTTGCGGAAATGATGGATGAAATAGGATTTTGGGCTATCGAAACATGGGGAGGGGCTACTTTCGATACTATGCATCGATTTCTCAACGAAGATCCATGGGAGAGACTGCGCACTCTAAAGCGTTATATCAAGAAAACTCCCTTTTCCATGCTACTAAGAGCTCAGAATTTGGTAGGTTATAGAAATTATGCCGATGATCTTGCCTATGCTTTCGTTGACCGAGCTGCAGAAAACGGTATGGATGTTTTCCGCACTTTTGATGCCTTGAATGATTACCGCAATTTTGAAACAGTGGTAAAACAGATCAAAAAATGTGGTAAACATTTTCAAGGATGCATCTGTTACACACTTACGGAGCCACGTCTTGGTGGAGAGGTCTATAATCTGGATTATTATGTCGGCAAGGCCAAGGATCTTGAGTCCATGGGGGCAGATACTATTTGTGTCAAAGACATGGCCGGTCTATTATCTCCTTACGATGCCTTCCCACTTATTAAAGCCCTAAAAGAAGCAGTAGATATTCCCATTAATCTGCATAGCCACTTTACTTCCGGCATGTCTCCTATGACCCACTTAAAGGCAGTTGAGGCTGGGGTGGATATCATTGATACCTGCATGACTCCTTATGCTTATAGAACAGCACATGCGGCTATCGAGCCGTTTGTAATGAGCTTGTTGGGCACAAATAGAGATACCGGTTTTGACATTAAGAAGCTTGCAGCAATCAACGAAATATTTGAAAAACAAATATTTCCCAAATACAAGCATCTCCTCGACGATTCTAAGGTCTCAATTATTGATATCAATGTTCTGCTCCACCAGACACCAGGTGGTATGCTTTCTAACCTGGTCAATCAATTGCGGGAGATGGATGCACTCGATAAGATTGATGAGGTATACAAAGAACTACCCAAAGTTCGCAAAGACCTTGGTCAGATTCCCCTGGTTACTCCTACAAGTCAGATTGTTGGTGTACAAACAGTCAATAACGTGCTCCACGACACTCCGGATGAGCGCTACAAGATGATAACCGCTCAGGTTAAGGATCTCTGCTATGGGCTCTATGGCAAGACTGCAGTTCCCATAAATAAAGAGGTACAGAATAAAGCTTTAAAGGGATATCCGCGGGGAGAGGAACCCATTACCTGTCGCCCTGCTGAGGTATTGGAACCTGAGCTTGATAAAGCCAAGGAGGAAATTGGTGATCTGGCAGTAGATATGGATGATCTAATTCTCTATGCTCAATTCCCGGTAACAGGTAAGAAATTCCTGGAGTGGAAATATGGTAAATCCGAACCGCCCGAGAGTGTTAAACCCATCACTCTAAAAGATGTGGCCAAAAAGGATGCCATCATTCAAAAGGCCAAGGATGGTTTACTGGTTGAGAAAAAAGGTGATGCCCCGGAAAAAACCGAGGCCCTGCGCACCTTTAATGTCTTTGTTGATAACGAGTACTTTAATGTCGAGGTGGACCCAGTCGGCGGTCCAACAGTCATGCCTGTACCTCAACAGGTAAATCCCGTTGTGGCTGCTCCTGTGCCACCTCAGTCGGCATCACCGCCGCCACCAGCAAAAGCGAAAGAAAAACAACCAGCCCCATCGACAAGCGCTG
>CAZWVC010000043.1:0-18318 GCA_964637245.1 uncultured Desulfocapsaceae bacterium | reverse complement strand
GAACGTCTGTACCCAAAGCTAGTTTGGCAGAAATAGGTAGAATTGAAGCAAAAGGGTAAACTTTTGAGTATTTATCAATAACTGGCAAGAGCTCCTGTTTATCTATGAGGTCTGTTTTGTTAAGTACAAGAAAAGCAGGGGCAGCAATCTTCTCTAAATAATTGTTGATTGATTCGGTACGATCATCCTTTCGTTTTTTAAGCGATGATACATCAAGTAGAAACAAGACAGCGTCTACATTCTCGAGACTTTCAACAGCAATTCTTACCATTTCACGATTTAAAGGCTGATCCGGTTTGTGCAATCCGGGAGTGTCGATCAAGACTATTTGATAATCGTCACCATTAACCACTCCAAGAATACGGTTTCTGGTAGTCTGGGGTTTTGGGGTGACGATGGATATTTTTTGCCCAAGCATTTCATTCATCAGAGTAGATTTCCCTGCATTTGGGGGTCCCACAATGGCAACCATACCTGAACGAGTGGTTGGCAATCCAAAATTACTGTCCATAGAAAATTGCATTTTATTGGAGAAATAATTGCTGAAGATAAACTAATATTACACTATTGTACTTTCCTTTTGCGAAGGATGTGCTACTTTCTATCCTCGACAAATAAGTATACCATTCCAATGCTTTTTTGCTTATTTTATTTAATAAGCAGTTTTTGAAAGATTATTATCCAATACCAATTGCATGATTTCTGCAGGGAAAATAATAGAATACCTAGATAACGGGAAATTCATTTGTGGTTTTATAACTGAATCACAACCGAAGAGAGTGCATCTTTTCAACCAGAACAAGAGAGAAGTTAAACTACCGGTATCTCGGATAATACATTGTTCACTTAGCAGCCATTCAGTTGATCTAAATAAGGATATGCTTGTGAAAATTCTCCAAGACACTAACCATAATAGAAATATCCTTATGCAGGAAATTGATCTTCAAGAAATTTGGGAACTCATCAATGAAGAGGAAACGGACTCTTTTGATCCATCCTTCTTGGCGGAACTGGTATTTGGTGAAGAAGCCACCGATGATATCGTCTCTGCTTTTTTGCGCTCGGTCTTTATAAATAAAATTTTTTTCAAATACAAAGAAGGGAAAATAAGGGTGCACTCCCCAAAACAGGTTGAGGAGCTGCAACGCCAGGCAGAGAGAGAAAAAAATCTCAATCTACTCATTCAAAAAGGTTCAGAAATACTTAATACCATTAATAATGGCGGAGATGTTGGCTTGTTCGGTGATGATGACCTGAATAAATGTCTTGAAATTATCCAGGATTATTACCTTTTTGGATCCGAGTCCGAACATTTTATATTAGCTAAACAAATGTTAAAGAATGCAAGGTTAGGCAGAACCCATGACCCATATCACATCCTAATAAAATCAGGTATATGGAGTGAGCACGAGAATATTCCCCTGATGCGCAACAAACTCCCAGTAAACTTCTGTTTTTCAGCTATTCAACTAGCAGAAAAACAGCTGCAGAGTTCAGTCTCAACTCTGTTTGATGATCCTGCAAGAAAAGATTTCACACATTTGTCCTCGTTTACAATTGATGGAGCAACAACTCTGGATTTTGACGATGCCCTCTCTGTAGAAAAGGTTGACAACAATTATCTCATTGGTATTCATATTTCTGACGTTGCTCACTACGTAAAACCTGGAGATCCGCTATTTCAAGAAGCTATGAACAGAGGAACATCTGTCTATTTTCCTGAGAGTCAGATTCCTATGCTTCCTCGACATCTTTCCCAAGGGATCTGTAGTCTTATTCAGGGAGAGATTCGGGCAACGATGAGTTTTATGATACTACTCACCCCTGATGCTGAGATCTTAAGAGTCAGAATTCACCCATCTATCATAAAGGTTTCAAAAAGACTTACCTACGAAGAAGCTGATCAAAAAATTGATAGTGTTGGTGAACTGTCCATTCTCACGGATATAAGCAGGAAGTTACGCAATAAACGTATTGAAAATGGAGCCCTACTCCTACCGTTTCCCGATGTCAATGTACATATTGACTCACATCACAAAGTACATGTTACTTTAGGTGCCACGGACACACCCTCCAGAATACTCGTTTCCGAAATGATGATACTCGCCAACAAAGAAGCTGCGAAGTATGTATCTGACAGAATGGCTCCTGGATTATTTCGCGCACAGGAACCACCTAAGCAACAGTTTGTTTTTGGCGATGATAACGATCTTTTTATAAATACTCGTCAGCGAAAGCAGTTATCAAGAGGAGAATTACTTACCACTGCGAAAAGACATTGCGGCTTGGGAGTAAATCAATATACTACGGTTACTTCACCTATTAGACGTCTGCTAGACCTTGTTATGCAGCATCAGTTACATTCGTTAGTTCGGCGAGAGGATCCTAAATTTACTGCAGATATGTGCAAAGATTTCTCTTCAATTATTAGCCGTACTTTGGCCAATGCCAACAATGTCAAACAACAGCGTCACCGATATTGGTTGTTGGTCTATCTCAAAGACCGTGAAGGGCAATTTATCGATGCTCTGGTAATCGAGGCTGGCCCAAAACGAACTACTTTACTCCTTAAAGATATCCTTTTAGATGTTGATCTTCCAACACCCTCCGGAGCAAAACCAACACCGAGTTCGACAGTTAAAGTAAAGGTCGTAAAAAGTGACCCCATAGATAATAACGTTCGTTTTGATTGGAATTAACTTTTTCATTTTACGAGTTTAATCCTATGATTAAAATAGATGGTGAAAAAATTAAAAAGTTGCGAGAAGACCAAGGTCTGACTCAGCTCTATATGGCAACAGTGGTAGAGGTCACCACAGACACTATTTCCAGATGGGAGAATAGACGATACCCTACAATTAAAGAGGAGAACGCCCAGAGACTCGCAGATGCCCTAGGAGTATCCATTGACGAAATATTGCTGCATGAAGAAGGCGATGCAGATAGTATATCGGAAAATCAGGTTGAGACATTTTCGACAAACGACGTCATACCCCGCAAAAGGAAATGGCAAAAATATGTCATCATTTTCATAACGGTTTTACTTATCTGTGTAATTGCTGCAATTGTGTTGGTATTTAACGGCCAGAACATTGCTGAAATCTTAGCAGTAAATAGAATTATGCCAGCCAACGCCATCCCAGATTCACCTTTTCCAGTGGTCATTGAAGTCGAGCATTCCGGTAACGATTCAATATCAATTATATTGAAAGAAATTCTTCCTCCTGGCAGCGAAGTCATTGAGACATCGCCAGCCACTGGTTCAATCGATAATAATTTAGAAACCAAATGGATACATAAGCTTAATGAAACCACTAGATTTTCCTATTTAGTTAAAATAAACGGTTCTGCAAATGAAGAGTATAAATTTAATGGAACTGTTTCTACATCAAGAAAAAAAAGTATCATTGAAGTCACAGGTAACAATTCAATAAGACTTGGTAAATATCATTGGGCTGACAGCAATGGTGATAATCGGATAAGTGATCAGGAAATCCTAACTGTATTTGATTACTACAGTGGCATTGATAACTTTACTGTTGATATCGAATTTATCGAAAAGATGTGGTTGGGGTCTAGCTACACCTGGGATAGTGAAAAGAAAAATATTTCTATCTCTCCATAATAATAAATATACTCTGGAGATAATGTCATGATTAACAATAAATTGATGAGCAATACCTTATTGCTCATCCTCACTTTCATTCTCCTCACGTGTACAGCTCTTTCCGGATACGCCGCTTCTACAGTAGATGCAAAATATCAATCAGTTTCCAATAATAAAGTTGTTTTTTTAGTAGAAGTTGGCAGTCCAGCACCTTCAAGCCTCATTGTTAGTCATAAACATCCACCAGGTAACCGATTGATGAGCACTTCCCCAGCGGCAACCAAAATGAATCAGAAAGCTGGTGTTTCTAAATGGTTGTTAAAAAACGTTAGACCTGGAGTGTACCCCTTCTCTCTTTCTTTTAAAAACCCTGTTGCGCCACGTTCCTTAAGCTTTACTGTAAGACACAGAGATGCTGCCAGTGGAAAGATGCAGGAGAGTCTCATTAGGCCTTAACCCCGACAAGATGTTCAGGGATAAAGGCAAAATCAGTAGCTTGGCTCAAATAGCTCATGACACTTGTCACCTACACCTTAAATTTCTTTACCATTTCGTTAAGGTTATTTGCTAATACAGAAAGTTCTTCGGACTTGCTGTTAACTGCATCACAACTTGTCGATATTTCAGTAGAAGCTCCATTTACTTCAGCAATTTCCTCAGCTATTTCAGCTGAGACAGTGGAGCTTTGTGCTACATTTTCGTTTACTTCATTTAGTCCTATAGAGGCCTGACTGACATTATTGACAATTTCATTAGTAGTTGCAGATTGTTCTTCTACAGCTGTCGCTATTGTAGATACAATTGTGTCTATGTCGCTTACCACATCAGAAACATCGTTTATCTCATGCACGGTACCCTCGGTGGTTGACTGGATACTTTCTACCCTTGACTTGATCTCCATGGTAGCTTCCGCTGTTTGCCTGGCAAGTTCTTTTATTTCATTAGCAACAACAGCAAAACCTTTACCCGCATCGCCGGCTCGAGCAGCTTCTATGGTTGCATTCAAAGCAAGTAGATCTACTTGACTGGAGATTTCAGTTATCGTTTCTACGACCTTGCCGATTTCCCTAGCTGCTCTTCCAAGTTCTTCTACTTGATTTGATGCACTAGTGGTTTTTGTCACGGCAGAGCTGGTAATTTGTCTTGCCTTTTCAGCGTTTTCAGCAATTTCATTTATTGTAGATGACATCTCTTCTGTAGCAGCAGCTACCATATTTATGTTGGTAGAAGTCTCTTCCATTGAAGCGGCAACAGACTGCATATTCGAACTCATTTGCTCACCTGCTGTAGCTACGGTATTTGACTTATCTGATGTCTGAGAGGCACTCTCGGTCATTTCTTGCGATAGCGTATTCAACTCACTAGAGGAACTTTCCAGGGTTGAAGCATCTTGTGAAACATCTTTTATAATTTTCTGCACTTTTTCAATGAACTGATTAAACCAACCTGCCATTTCTTCGGTTTCATCACCAGAGTCATCGTGTATCCTCTTAGTAAGATCACCTTCCCCTTCAGCTATATCCTTAAGCATGTTTATCATTCTGCGTATAGGTTTTACAATTCCGCCATAGACCACAAAATACGAGATTGCAATTGAACCAATTATGAGAATGAGAATTACCAGTGTTAATTTGATAACTTGTCCAATAATACCAGAGTTTATCAACTCTTTTTTGGTGGCTATAACCATTTCTACTTCTGCTAAGGATATAGTTGTAGCAATTACAAGCTTCCACTCTGGAAAATACTTAGCATAGGAGAGCATCGGTACTGGTGATTGACTACCTGAAATCTGCTTGGTAAAAGAATCGTAACCCTCTCCCTGCTGCACTGCAATTTCTATCTGTCGGTCAAAACTTTTCTTTAAAAGGGCATCGCTTAAAGAAGCAATACTTTTTCCCGCAAGTCCAGAATCAGGATGCTGAATGATTTGTTGCTGTGTAGTGTCTAATGCATAAATGAAATCTTTTCCTTCATTTCCAAATCGGAATGAGCCGATTATGTCAAGAACCTTACCTCTAGACTGCTGACTCTGGTCCAATTGGTAATTTACTGAAACAATAGAGGATGCCGAGGTTACCAGGTTTTTTATGGACTCCTTTTTTTCCTCTACTATGGCTTGTCGATAAGATTCTATTTCCTGTATTCCCCTTCGATTAAAAGTAAGATAGGACATTATAATAGATACACAGCCTAAAAGGAGAAGACTAACAATTATGATTGTATTTATTTTGACATTTATTGATGCTCTGAATTTCATATATTACATCCTTTATTCTGCAAATAATTCAGGTGTTATTAATCTCATCCACAAAATATACGTTTTGAAAATCTACTGATAAAAATTCCTGTTTACTTATGGTATTGAAAAAAACTTAAAAAATCAAAAAATCAAATCACTAATAATTTTAACATATCACCTATTTCTTCAATATTGCCAAAATGAGTGTTATAGAATAAACAGTTAAACTGTCAAGAATGATAATCCACACTCATCATCATTTTGGGATATGAAAACATTGTTTATCCATAAATGTATCAATGATACTCTGCAAGGCTTGCGTAAAGGACTTACTCTTTTCTCTGGACCAAGTAATATCGCGGTCATCTTTAAGCTCTTAAAAAAAGATCATCTTCTAATATATGATCCAGATAGCCTGCTTCGAGGTCACGAGCCATTTATTCGAAAATTTTTTCTAGATGACAACAATAACTATGTCTTCCCGCAATATAGGGGGAATTCAAAAGTATTCAGTAACATCATTACTGCTCCGGATTGCAATATTGACGGACTACTCTCCTACGGAGGCTGCTCAGCAACAGTGCCCTACCAGATGTGGTTTACAGAACACCATCCGGATATTGCCTCAGCTGGGCCGACAGAAAGATGGCTGGAACACACCGTGTTAAGATTCTCCCATGATATTGCCAATGAAGCTGAGCTTTATACTGGAATTTCGGGAAGTTTCCTCAAGGAATACTCCACCCACGCGATTTTTGAGCACATTAAAAGAGAAACACTTCGTCTTACAGGCAAGAATACCCAGCTTGATGTCTATCCTATTCTTGACGCAATTCTGGAGATTTCCAAAACACAGGAAGAAGGTGCTTGGCCATATGGAGAACTCGTTTTTATTGACCCAAATCACATCGATAAAGTCAATTTTCTGGCAAGTTTTGTCTCCACCGAGTTGCCTCAATTAACTCATGCAAAACATGTACGTAAGCTCCTGCAAACAGTTGAAGGAACCAATCATAAACTTATTTCCGACGGTCTCAACATTTTCGGGATATCATGCGCTAATCTCCCAGCTTATCATATCACTGCAGATTACCGTGGAAGATACGGTTATTTGAATATCAACAGCAGTACAATATGCAGTTTTGCGGACGGACGATATCGTTCCTCTTCATTCAAGGCTAAGCTTTTTGAAGTAGAGGAAGCACTTCTTGACTATGACTTAAAATCTGAAACACGAGATAATCTGTTTCACATTATATCCACTCTCGTCCACACAGCCCAGTCTAAGAAACATGGCTGCACTTTTTTGCTCGATTTAAATAAAAAGCCTACAAGAATTTCAGGACAGCTTTTACAAAAACCACTGGATCTGAATAATCCAGAATTGCTAGAACTTGCTGGAGCATTGTCGCGAGTAGATGGAGCTTTACACATCTGTCGAGATCAGAAACTACACAGTTTCGCATGCTTACTTGATGGACATTCAATTGATGGTGAGGATCGTGCTCGTGGTGCAAGATATAATTCGGCCTTGAGATTTACCTCAGAAAACCTTAAGACCATTGTGATTGTCGTCTCTTCTGACAGACCTGTTTCAGTTATCCATCAAGGAATAGTCTATCACGGACAGTGTCAATATCACTCTCGGATAAACTGTACACTTGAACCAGAACCACTGCTGGACTGGTTAGCAAGAACAGAATAGTTTGCTGAACCATTGCTCATACAAGAAGAACTGGCCCTTACAGATGAAAGAATTACCTCAGGTAGATTCGCATGGCTGCTGCTTCTATACCTGCTATTTTTAGGGTTGTTGTAGTGTTAAAAGTTTAAATTTCTATAGATCAAGAGCCCAATCGGGAATTCTTCTGAGAATGTAATCCTGCACAGCTTCTTTACCGGGTCTCTTGCCATCTTCGCTCACGTCAGCCATAACTTCCTCATAGTCAAACCAACACACTTCTTTATCTTCATAGTTATACACAGTGAGAATGCGTTTGTTTTCTCGTGTAATATCTTCTTCTTCTTGAATTGCCGCTACAATCTTTAAGGCTTTTTCATAGGCTAGGTACTTAATCTTTTCTTCACTCATGGGTAATCCTCCTCAAACTGAAAAAGGCGAGCAGGATTGATTTTCCTCTCGCCTCCTAACTTATATGCGCTAATGTATTATGCTGGTTTTACGACAGCCCCTGAGCGAATACAGCGCGTACAGACACGTGCTCTTTTAACGCTTCCACTATCGGTCACCATGCGGACTTTTTTCAAGTTAGGCAACCATCTTCTTCGTGTTTTATTGTGCGCATGAGATACATTGTTGCCAGTAACTGGTCCCTTGCCGCACACTTGACATGTCTTTGCCATTGCTAATTCTCCTTGTATATACTCCACTGCGGCAATATGCTATCTCACAGCGGGAATAAAAACTCAGCATCTAATTGTCATGAACGTTACAGTCTACAATTTTTACTAAACAATTTCAAGAATAAAATAGGTGAAGTTTTTCTTTATTCTAACCAGCATATTACACGATTCTGCAAGGTTTATGGCCTAGGTATAGTGGATGAATCTGGAGTTTGCTACCGCGAACCCTCGGTAAGGAATTCCATGGATCTTTCAGTTTCATTCGCAGGTTGAAATGCTGTCAATAGTGGCCAGAAGACTTTATGCTTAAAATGATTGCCTTTGCAGTATTCATAGTCTGTAAAAATAGAATAATATTTATTATGACCAATTGGATTATCCGTGAAAGATACGGACTAGGGTCGTTACTGAGAATAACATTTATGGTGAGTAGTTATGCCCAGATGATTAACACTGACCTCTCTAGATAGATCTTGTCCATAAACATCACTCGTCAACAGGCGTGAGCGACACTTTTATTGTATCATCTTCGATTTTCAAGTCATAACGGCGCAAAGGGGGTGACTCATGATTAAGACATTCACCCGTTTCGAGATTATACTTCCATTGATGACGATGACAGATTGCAATGTTGTTTTCTATTTTTCCTGCAGTGAGATCAGCTCCCTGATGCTTACAGGAAACCTCAATGGCATAAAAGCTGCCGTCATTTCTTTTTATCACTCCAACTTTCTTTCCCATGATTGAATAAGAACGGATATTTTTTTTTTCGAAATCGCATATCTTGCCAATTGCAATGTAATCAGTCATTTTCTCGTCATGTCTTTACATTATGGTTAATTCTAATAATCTGCCATTCGATCTAACCAAATACTCTTGGCCTCTGTTGCTCTAAAAGCAAAAGATCGGCTAGAGCAATAGCTGTAGCACATTCAATTACCACGGGAATACGCAAGGCGATACAGGAGTCATGTCTACCTTCAATAATTAATTCCTCAACCTTCATAGACTTAAAATTGAATGTCTGTTGGGGTATACTTATTGAAGATGTCGGTTTTATGGGTACCCGGAATACGATTTCATTGCCGTTTGTAATGCCTCCATTGATACCAGAGGCATAATTCGTCTCCGTTTTACCATTAGCTGAAATGAAGTTGTCATTGTGTTCACTGCCCTTCATCTTCGCACAAGCAAAGCCTGATCCAAATTCAATTCCACGGGTAGCAGGTACGGCAAATATCATATGAGCTATTAAAGATTCAACCGAATTAAAAAAAGGTTCTCCAAGGCCTTCGGGAAGATCTATACAACTGCACTCTATCAGACCTCCTAAAGAATCTCCTTCCGCAATAGCCTCCTCCACCGCAGCTGGTATATCTTTTTGCCCCCCAACCTCGAGCAGAGTTGCAGATATCTTCGCTGGGCCTATTATTTTTTTGGCAATAACTCCAGCAGCAACAATACCAAGCGTGATCCTACCAGAGAAATGCCCACCTCCACGAGGGTCAGAATAACCACCAAACTTCTTCTGGCTGGTAAAATCTGCATGCCCTGGTCTCGGATGAAGGAGAAGATTGTCATAATCCTCTGATTTTGTATTGGTGTTTTCAAAGATAATAGCAATTGGTGCCCCGCTCGTTTTGCCGCGATACACTCCGCTGACAATACGGGGAAGATCTGGTTCCAGCCTAGGTGTTGTCCCTCTGCCACCAGCTTTTCGTCTGGCAAAATCTTCTTCTAAATCTGCTTCAGACAAGGGGATACCTGCAGGGCAACCATCAACAACAACCCCAACCTGTATCCCATGACTCTCTCCATAAATGCTTACTCGGAAGACGGTACCAAAACTATTCATCGTGTCACCTTGTAATAATTGTTTTCATCAATGCCATGGTAATGTATATATACAGCCTTTATTAATTTAAGTTGGAAGATCCCACATGTACAACCTAAAGCTGATAACTTAATTTCCGTGTGTTTGACCAACTTATTCACTCCTTATTTCTATTGCAATAATTGATTGGGGGTGTTAACACATGAATGGCAAAATAGTAATTATTCCTAAAAAATAAACCTTTATGTTTAGTAATACTACAATCTGGAAATTCTTCGCATCTGTCAAACTCGCGTTATTTACCCTTGGCTGTCTTGCCATTACCTCAATTGTCGGAACCATAATCCCACAAAAGGAAAATGTTGGATTTTATGTGCAAAAATATGGTGCAGAGGTGTCAACTTTTTTAACCTTGTTTGATTTGACCAACATGTACACATCATGGTGGTTTTTAGCACTACTTGGAATTCTCAGCGCAAATCTGATAGTTTGCTCCATTGACCGTTTTCCTTTTGCCTGGCGTTTAATCACAAAAGATAATCTTGGTATCCCCTTAGAAAAAATCGAAAAAATTGGAATATCACACCATCTCAGCTCTGGCCTTCTTCTTGCCGAACTAGCAGATAAGGTCAATTCGACTTTGTCTTCCAAAAGATGGCGATTCTCTCACACAGATAAAGACGGCACACTCCTGTTTTTTAGTCAAAAGACACCGTGGAGCAGAATTGGAGTGTATATTGTTCACCTCTCAATTCTTGTTATCTTTGCCGGTGCAATCTATGGACAGCTCACCGGATTCCGGGGGGGTATAATGCTCCCTGAACTGCAGAGTAGCAACGTTGTATTTCCCTACGAAAAAGATGATCCCATATCTCTTGACTTTGAAGTCAGGTGTGAAAGATTTGATATAGATTTTTATAGTAACGGCGCACCGAAACTCTTTCGTTCCAGACTGATCATACTCAAAGAAGGCAAGATAGTTGAACAGAAAGATATTGAAGTTAATGACCCTCTCCAGTTTGAAGGAATTACCTTCTATCAGTCGAGCTATCAGGCATATCGTGATTTTGTCTTTACTGTTGCAGAAGAAAATCAATCGAACACTGCTTTTACCGGTGAATTCCAAAAAGAGATTCTCTGGGAAGAAAAAAACATACGTTTTGGCATTATCAACCTTGAAAGTCTACGAGACCGTGTTACCAGAATTAAAATATGGTTTAATGATGCCACCAATGAACCCTCTCAATTCTGGATGGAAGCTGGAGAGGAAGTTCGTATTGAACGAGCTGATAAAACCTATATTTTTTCGGCCAAGCAAAGATATGCAACGGGACTACAAGTTGCAAAAGATCCAGGTGTGTGGGTTGTATATCTTGGCTGTGGTTTGATGATTATAGGTTTATATATGGCTTTTTTCATGTCACATCAACGGGTTTGGTTAATTTGCCAAAATGATGGTAAGAACACAACTATTGACATGAGGGGAACGAGCAATAAAAATAAAGCAGGATTCGAGAAGGTATTTACTGAACTTGCTGAATCTTTACGAGAAAACCTTTAGTATTTCTCCGTAAATATCCGGATAAGATGTTAGTAATCGGCATCTGAGCCAGATTTTAGGAGCATTTTAATGGACAGTTCAACGCTTTTAGGTATCACAACATTCACGTATCTCTTTTCCACAATTCTTTATGTGGCACTTTTTCTCTTTAAAATTGAGAAACTTGGGAAGATTGCAACGTGGTTTACAACATTCGCCTTTTTGGTTCAGACCGTTGGAATTGCACTCAGGTGGTATGAATCATATCAATTGGGTATTGGCCATGCACCTCTGACCAACATGTATGAGTCTGTTATTTTTTTCGCATGGACAATTATTGGCCTTTACCTCTATATAGAGTGGAAATTTAAAGCAAAGGTAATTGGCACTTTCACAGTTCCTTTAGCTTTTTTAGCAATGGTTTATGCTTCATTAGACCCCAATATATCTCGAACAATTTCTCCTTTGGTTCCCGCCCTTCAATCAAACTGGCTTATAGCCCACGTGGTAACCTGCTTTATCGGTTATGCCGCATTTGCAGTGGCCGCAGCCCTTGGGTTTATGTATATTTTGAAATCCAAAGTTGTACAAAAGGTAGAAAATGATGGGGCAACCTCTTTTGCGTCTCTGCCCGCTTTAAAGGTATTGGATGATATAATACACAAAACCATGATATTTGGTTTTCTGTGGTTGACCACCGGTATAATTACAGGTGCAATCTGGGCAAATTCAGCATGGGGTACCTATTGGAGCTGGGATCCCAAAGAAACCTGGTCCCTTATAACTTGGTTCGTATACGCCATCACCCTGCATGCCCGTTTTACCAGAGGTTGGGGTGGAACACGAATTGCCTGGCTCTCCATCATTGGTTTTATTTCGGTTATTTTTACCTATTATGGAGTAAATTTTCTGCTTTCAGGCCTGCATAGTTATGGCTCAAGCTAAACTATGGAGATGTAATAGCTGTAAGATTTTTTACCGACATGTAGCTGGATTATTGACTTAAATTCCAAGAGAAAGTATATCTGAAAAAGGAACTTATATTCCTATTAACTCAAAGATAAAGCAAAGAGGATGACTATGTTAAAGAAAGCTCTTATTTGTGGTGCATTAGCAACAGGTTTATTTTTCAGCTACGTTAGTATCACTATTTCAGCAGACGCCGGACCGGAGGACCTGGTCTTAAAGAGCAGCACGAGCGACAAGAAGCCTCCTGCAGTTTTCCCCCACAAGAAACACCAGGATTTCCTAAAGTGTGGAGAATGCCACCATTCTATGGTTGATGGAAAACAGGGTCCATATACAGAAGGTATGGAAATAAAGAAATGTGAAGAGTGCCATAACTCAGAGCTTTTGGCCGGTAAAACCAAGGGAAAAAACAAACTTGATACCTACAAAGGCGCAGCACACGGAAACTGCTTAGATTGTCACAAGAAGGCCGCGAAGGAAGACAGTAGCAAGAAAAAACTGAAGAGCTGTAAAACCTGCCACGTAAAAAAATAGGCAAATCTGTCTCCTGTCAAATTTTAAATGGCCTGCTTTCCCTTTAAGGATCGCAGGCCATTTTTATTAGTTTCCTAATTCCTCTTTTTAAGCCAGAATTGCATTTAGCCGGGCTATTTCACGATCCTGAAAGGTTTATGGCCAAGGCATCTAAGGTGATGTTTTGTTTGCTGCCGAGAACTCTCGTTAGCGAAAGCAATGGGATTTACAGGCTCGCCCGCAGGGTGAATAATGCTGTCAATAGTGGACAGTACACTATTTACCGCAATATATTGCCTTTGCAATACTCACAATATTTCGAGATAACATAATTCTTTCTATGATTCTTGAATTATTTATGAAATTTTCGGGTTAGCCTTCATGCATGAGCGATATATCTCCTATTTGCAAAACTAAGTCGCGCAGCCCTGTAAGTAAGTTTAACCTGTTTTTCCGGACTGCTCGGTCTTCAGCCATCACCATTACCTCATCGAAGAATACATCGACAGGTTCCTTCATTTTCAATAATTCTTGCAATGAGCCTAGATAATCGTTTTGCTGGAGTTTGGGTTTGACAATGCTTTCAACTTCCTGAAGAAGCGTATAGAGTTTCATTTCGGCATCTTCAGCTAAGATATTTTCTATCACCTCGGTTTCAGTGTTTTCCTTGGTGATATTACGTATACGTTTATACGAAGATGCCAATACTTCAAATTCGTCATTCTCCAGCATCTTAGCAAGAGCATCCACTCTACCCGTACATTCATTAACGTTATCAAAGCCAACAGCTAGGGCCGCAGCAACAGCCTCTGAATTATATCCTTTTGCAACATAATCATTTCTGTAGCGGCCTTCGATGAACTTCAAAACCTTATCTACAGTGGCAGAGCTACCATCTACTCTGTCACCATAGAGGGCAAGGGCTTTATGCACTAATTCTCTTAAAGAGATAGAATATTCAAACTCCTTGATAATCTGCAGAATGGCCAATGCTATCCTGCGTAAACCAAAAGGGTCTGCAGTTCCGGTGGGAACCTGGCCTATGCCAAAACATCCTGCAAGAGTGTCAAGCCTGTCAGCTAACCCAACTAGAGCACCAAGAGGCTCAGAAGGCAATTCTGCCCCGGCACGTTTAGGCATATAGTGTTCTTTTATGGCAAGAGCAACACTTGAATCTTCACCTTCTAGTTCCGCATAGGCGTGTCCCATGATTCCCTGAAGGGAAGGAAACTCTCCTACCATATCTGTAAGTAGATCAACTTTGCAAAGCTCAGCAGCTCGGCAAGCATTAACAGCGTGTTCTGGAGCAACCATTTGGGCGAGCAGTCGAGTTAGTTTGACAATGCGGCTATTCTTTTCCTCCATTGTACCAAGTTTAGCCTGAAAAATAATGCCCTGCAGATGAGGTATAAGTTCATCTAACTTACGCTGACGATCACTGTTAAAGAAAAAAAGTGCATCTTCCAACCGAGCACGGAGAACTCGCTGATGTCCCTTGCAGGTAAGCGCTGAATCACTTGTCTTGGTGTTGTTAACAGCAACAAAACCAGCAAGCAGACTACCATTGCTATCAACAACAGGGAAATATTTTTGGTGTTCTCGCATCGAAGTTATAAGAACCTCGTCTGGAAGCTGGAGAAATTTCTCTTCAAAAGTTCCACAAATTCCACAGGGCTGTTCTACCAGGTAGGTTACCGTATCTAATAAGTTCTCATCTATATAAACCTTACCTTGGGTAAGGCTCTCTGAAGTTGCAACTGCAGAGGTAATGGTTTCAATTACCGCCTGCCTCCTTTTATTCTGATCAACAATTACGTCGACAGCGTCGAGTTGTTGCTCATAGCTTTCCGGACTATCTATGGTGATTGTATGATTCTTATGGAATCTATGTCCCATGCTGGTGTTGGAAGCTACAATTCCTTCATGCTCAAATGCTACAACATGGTCATCATTTATGGCTAGAATCCACTGAATTGGCCTGGCAAAAGCTAGGTTGTTGCTTCCCCATCGCATAGATTTGGGAAAAGAAATTTTGAGTATCAGCTGATGTAATATGGCTGGAAGCAATTCTTGAACCCTTTTACCTTCAACCTCCCGAATAAGCATCAAATATTCACCCTTCGGGGTATCAACAACCTTTAAATCCTTGGCCGCAACACCTTTTGATCTAGCAAAACCTTCAGCTGCTTTGGTAGGTCGGCCATCTTGGTCGAAACCAGCCTTTACCGACGGTCCAATTAATTCTTCACGAATATCGGCCTGTCGCTCTGCGAGGTCATCAACAATCAAGGTAAGACGGCGTGGTGTTGCAAGAGTAGTGACGCTACCATGGCTAATTTTAAGATCCTTAGCCTGCAGGGAAAATTGTTCTTGCATTTGACTAAGGGCCGGCGCAATATAACTAGCAGGCAATTCTTCAGTTCCTATCTCAAAGAGTAATTTGCTCATGTCACTATTTTGGTAATATTTTTATAAGGAAGCAATCAGCTGTAGCTAAAGTCATCTGATGCAAGAGATGCAAATGTGGAATATCCTTCACCAAGATTCTCGACTGTCACAGAATACCATTTAATCTCTTTTTGTGTCGATAATTTTTCTGCTATTTTTTCTGTAAGTGATTCTACAGAGTATACATTTTGCTCCTCTGCAGCAGCATCACCTTTCACATGGCTATCATAAATTGCTTTTTCCACCAGTAAAATGAGATCTTCAATCCATATAAACCTTTTAAATCTTACAGTTATTGTTGAATTGCCCCAATGTCCTCGTGATCTAGGCATTCCTTTAAAATTCTTCTTCTTCAACGGTCGAAAAATCGGAACGTTGAAGCGTAGCTCAAGCTCATCGCAACCCTCGAGCGAGCCATGCATTTGGCACTCGTACCGACAAGAATTTAAAGTTTCATCGCGTTGATTTCTTCTAAGAAAATAAGGGAAACAAATTTCTATATGCGATGCCTCAGCATTCAACCTTAATTTCATTTCCTCAAGGATCTCTTGAAAGCTTCCCAGGTCAATTTCACCATGAAATCTATTGAGTATTTCAATGAACCTACTCATATGTGTGCCCTTAAAATTATGAGGCAGATTTACATACATGTTAACTGAAGCTATTGTATGCTGGCGATTATTTTCCTTATCGAGAACGGTAATGGGGTATGAAATTGTTTTTACTCCAACTTTCTTGATGTTTACCCGTCTATGGTCCTGTTGGCTTTGAATATCTTTCATGGTGATTTTTTCATGCTAAGATTCAGGTAAACACAGTTTTAAAGTGGATTATTTTGTATTTTATATCGTTAGCTTAAGTAGCGATTTACAATTTCTTTTAACTTACTTAAATCTGAAGATTTTACCACATATTCCTCAGATGCCCACGCACCAAGATCCTGCTTAAATTCAGAAAAAGCACTGCAAAGGATTACAGGAGTAGAGGCTTTCATATTTTTCATACGACGCAACACTTCTATGCCATTCATACCTGGCATCTGTATATCAAGAATAACAAGATCAGGCTCTTCATCGACAAAAAGTTCGATTGCCTCGTCACCATTTGCTGCTGAAACAACAGCATATCCATCATCCTTGAATTCTTCTTCATATATAAATCGGATATTTTCTTCGTCATCGACAAGCAAGATTTTTTTCACAACACCTCTCCTCTTTTAGCGGGATTCACGTAAGTATGAGGCTGCTTCCTCGGGAGGCATGGGGTTGATATAAAAACCGGAACCCCATTCAAAACCAGCAATTGAGGTCAGCTTAGGTACTATCTCAAAATGCCAGTGAAAATACACCAGGCTCTCAGAAAAAATAGGTTTAGTGTGCAGGACAAAATTATAGGGTACATTGGGAATGCATTTGTCCAACCTTTGTAGACTCTCAGAAAAAACTTCAGCAAGTGCCAAGAGAGAGTTGTTATCTTGGTTACGAAATGCAGATGCATGTTTTTTTGGCAGAACCCACATTTCAAATGGAGTTCGCGGAGCGAAAGGAGTGATGGTCAGATAATCATCGTTTTGGCAGACCACCCGTATTTCCTGTTTCATCTCCTGCTTGACGATATCACAAAAAATACATCTTTCTTTATACTGATAGTATGACTTTGCACCTTCAAGCTCAGAAACTATCATACGAGGCAAAATCGGTAGTGCTATAAGCTGAGAGTGAGAATGCTCAAGGGATGCCCCAGCAGCGCGTCCATGATTCTTGAAAATCATGACATATTGAAAGCGCTTGTCCTGGCTTAGGTCAATTATTCTGTCCCGGTATGCTTGAAAAACAAGCGACATCTTGCGAGGGGAAAGATGGGCGAATTCTTCATCGTGCATGGGACTCTCAATAATTACCTCGTGAGCCCCAATTCCATTCATCTTATCGTAAAGACCCTCGCCCTCTTTATCAAGATCACCTTCAATTACTAATGCCGGATACTTGTTGGGAACAACTCTAATTTGCCATCCGGGTGTGTTCTTTTGCCCAACATCTCGTTGTGGATAAGAAAAAACCTCTGGCGGAGTAGTACTCTCATTTCCGGGGCAAAGAGGACAAAAACCACCAGTAACTTCACTTTTTTGCACAAGGAAATCAGTCGGTCTTTTGCTACGCTCTTTGGAAATGATAATCCAGCGACCCAAAACCGGGTCTTTCCTTAACTCTGGCATTAATTATTTTCCCTGGGATCTCTCTTTAGTTTCCTGGGCTGTTTTACAATCTATGCAGAGGGTGGTAACAGGACGAGCTTCAAGACGCTTTATGCCAATCTCCTCGCCACAATCTTCGCACATACCAAATTCACCTTCATCAACTCTTTCAAGGGCTTGCTCTATTTTAGAGAGCAATTTTCGTTCACGGTCACGAATGCGTAACTCAAAGCTTCTCCCGGATTCAATTGTCGCCCTATCATTGGGATCAGGTATGTTCTCATTCTGATCGGTCATATCGGATAGGGTTCTGCCTGCTTCATTCAAAATATCTTCCCGCTTTTGCAGAAGCTTTTCCCTAAATTTTTCTAAGGTATCTTTCTCCATTCGGCAACTCCTAATCTACTGTAATGTAAAGCATATAGGTGGCAGGTAGGTTATTACGTTATGCCTCTCGTAAATATGTACCGCTTTTTCCACCACTTTTTTGCAACAGCTTAATATCTCCTATAACCATAGACTTATCGACGGCTTTGCACATATCATAAATGGTTAGAGCCGCAATAGAAACTGCCGTCAGAGCTTCCATTTCAACTCCTGTTTTTCC
>CAZWVC010000042.1:0-19102 GCA_964637245.1 uncultured Desulfocapsaceae bacterium | reverse complement strand
GAGGCATCAATAGTGTAGACGTATTGATATACTTCAAACTATTGATAACGAAATTGATTCGGTAAAATTGCCAATCACGGAGGGCGCAGAATGTGAGAGAAAAAAGGTTCACTCGTTATGTATATGCAAAATTCATCAATTAGGTGGACAATGCCTTGTTATTGCATCGTTTATTAATTTTTCTCACATACTGCGTACAAGATTTAGGTTTCATGCGAAAGTAAAAATGGCAAAATTCTATAATTGAATGTACTTTTTAATCGGAACAGGCTACTATTTGTGCATCAATTTTTCTGATGTCAACTTATTCAAGTCGCAAAAAAAGCACAGTGCGGTATTGCCGCTTACGAGACGGTAGATGACAACCTATTACATTCTTTCATAGAATAATTAACATGGTAAAGGATATTAAAAATGAATTGGCTTCCCTGGATATTGGTAGCCAAATTAGAAGTTTAAGAAATCAACGTAATTTAACCTTGCAGGAACTATCTGATCTTACCGGACTGTCTAAACCTAACCTATCACAAATCGAAAATAACATTGTTACTCCGCCCATATCAACTTTACTGAAAATTTCCACAGCATTAGGTGTGCCTATTGGTACATTTTTTCAGAAATCCAGCCAGGAAACCAATATGGTTGTGGTTCGCAAAGAAGACCGTTATGGCATTGCTAAAGGGCCGCACATATCTCACATCGGCTATCAATATGAACCGCTTGCATACCCAAAGACTGACAAAAACATGGAGCCTTTCATCGTTCACATGGAACAACGGGATGCTGATGATATCGTTTTTAATAACCATAAAGGCGAAGAATTTCTCTTTGTGCTTGAGGGCGAATTAGAATTTCGCTGTGGTGATGATTTGGTGGTTCTCAAAGAAGGTGATAGCCTCTACTTTGATTCTTCTATTCCTCATGGTTATCGAGGAATTGGCGGGACAGTGAAGACCTTGGCTGTAATCTACCGACCGCGATAAATAGCTGGTAATCCTGATATCTCCTTTTAGTGGTCAATTCGTTGTGTGAGAATTCACATAGCTACCATAGCTTAATGGCGCAGTTTCATATAACTATCTTTAGTTTTTCGCATATAATAGATACTGGCCACAGAGATTAATGGGTGGTTAATGTTTGTCTTGACCCAGAAGGTGTATATTTGGTACCATTGGTTCACTGTAAGCAAAAAAAGTTTATTTAAAACTAAATAATAATTTTCAGTATGGCTAAGAGTTTACTTTCTTGGCTGAATAAAAATGTCTGAAATTGTTTATATGTTTATTCTGTCCATATAAATAGGCTGTATAGCTAGTCGTTGTTGTGAATGTGTTTTAGCTAATTTGTGGCGAGATATGAGGTAAGAGTAGTTGGCAGAGATCTAAGCCCTGCAAAATTAAATATTACTGTTTATCCAAGATCATCAATCAAAAAAGAGATTTTTCGATAATAATAAGAGGATACTACTCTATTACATGTCAAGATAGAATTAATTACAAATATTATAAGATATGAATAATTATACGGATTTGGGTTTAGAAGGATATGAAAGAGTTGTCAGATGCGATAATCCCACCATTGGATTTACTGCCTGGATTGCGGTGCATGATACAACAATGGGACCATCTCTAGGGGGATGTAGAGTTTGGAATTATGCAGATGATGATGCTGCACTCACAGATGTACTCCGGCTTAGTAAGGGGATGACCTATAAAAATGCTTTGGCAGGATTAGATCTTGGGGGTGGTAAGAGTGTTATTCAAGCTGATCTTGCAATTATTGACAAAACTGCACTTTTCGAAAATTTTGGTAAATTCGTCGAATATCTTGATGGCATCTACATAACTGCCGAAGATGTAAATTCAACACTTGCTGATATGACTGTAATTAAAGAACAAACAGCTCATGTTGCAACCGTAGGAGCTAGTGGGAACCCAAGCCCTTTTACTGCGTACGGGGTATATTGTGGGATTAAAGCTAGTGTTTCCTACAGACTCAAGAAGGATAGTCTAAATGGTCTCACTGTTGTTGTTCAAGGTGTTGGTGAGACCGGAGGAAGACTTGCTGAACTGCTTGCCAAGGATGGTTGCAGAGTTATTGCAGCAGACGTCAATGAAAGAAATATCAGATTGTTGCAGGAGAAAATTAATTTTGAGCGAGTTGACTCAGAGAAGATCTTCGATATCTCCTGCGATATTTTTTCTCCTTGCGCTCTAGGCGGCATCCTCAATGAGAAGACCATCTCACGCTTGCAATGTTCAATAATTGCCGGAAGTGCTAATAACCAATTGCTGGTTGAAGAAGATGGAGAGAGACTGCGGAGCAGAGGGATTCTCTATGCTCCTGATTTTGCAATAAATGCAGGCGGTGTGATAAATATCAGCTGTGAGATTGGGCAGTTGTATGATACGAATCAAGCCACTACGAAAACCGCAGCAATTGCGGACAGTCTAACCCAGATTTATAAGCTCTCCGCAAATGAAGGAGTGGCAACCAATCATATTGCCAATCGGCTTGCAGAGGAGATGATTGCTAAGCGAAAGCTTGCCGAAGTGGCAATGTTGAAAACGGTTTAGCAGCAGAGGGCTATCTGTACTTTGGCAGATAGCCAATGATTGCTGTTACTTTTCTAAAAGGTCCGTACTCAAATACCTTTCTCCGGTGTCCGGCAGGACAACAACGATGGTCTTGCCACTATTTTTCTCTCTTTCTGCAACTAAAAGCGCAGCATGACATGCCGCCCCCGAGGATATACCGCAGAGTACACCTTCTTCGAGTGCCAACATCCTGGCAGCCTTGATAGCCTCATCATTGGTGACGGTGATAACCTCGTCGATAATATCACGGTTCAGGATTTCCGGTACAAAGCCTGCGCCAATGCCCTGTATTTTATGAGGGCCTGGTTTACCTCCTGAAAGTACTGGTGAATCGGCTGGTTCTACAGCAACGGAATGCATTGCCGGGTTTCTCGTTTTCAATACTTCAGAAACACCTGTAATAGTTCCGCCAGTTCCTACACCAGCCACAAATATATCGATGTTTTCGCCACTATCCCGCCATATTTCCTTGGCAGTTGTCTGCCGGTGTATTTCTGGGTTCGCAGGGTTGGCAAACTGATCTGGCATGAATGAGTTGTCACTTTCAGCAAGTATTCTATGAGCTTCGGCGATTGCCCCTTTCATTCCCTCAGGTGCTGGCGTAAGAACAAGCTTAGCACCGAGGTGTTTGAGCATCTGTCTTCTTTCAATGGACATTGATTCAGGCATAGTGAGAACTAATTTGAGCCCTTTGGATGCGCAGACAAAAGCCAGGCCCAAACCTGTATTACCACTGGTCGGTTCAACTATCACGGTCTCATCGTTGATTAGTCCTTCGCTCTGGGCTGCCTCGATCATCGAAACCGCAATTCTGCATTTGACACTTCCCATGGGATTACGCGATTCTTGCTTAGCGTAGAGTGTTACCCCAGTTTTCTTGGAGAGATTGACGAGTTTCAATAATGGTGTGTTGCCAATAGTGGCAGAGATCGTTGAAGACATTACTATTCCTCTTTTTAACCTTCTGAATTTATATGATTTCTTTCTTTGCAGCCATGGTTGTCTCATGAGCTGATGGGCGGGTCATCTCCGAGATTTTGCCTGAACCCGAATAAATGAGCTCCGGTTTTTTTAATAACACCTTGGTTCCAGCCTCAACACTTTCAGTAAGCCAGATATTACCACCAATAACAGCACCTTTACCGATTACAGTTTGCCCGCCAAGAATTGTGGTATTTGAGTATATTATGACATCATCCTCAATTGTGGGGTGGCGTTTTTTTTGGTAAAGCTTTTCCCCGGCATCACGTGGCAAAGATAATGCTCCAAGGGTAACACCTTGGTAAATGCGCACGTCATTGCCGATTATGGTAGTCTCACCAATTACCACTCCTGTCCCGTGATCTATAAAAAGCCCTGGACCGATAGTTGCACCTGGGTGGATGTCTATTCCTGTTTGGCTATGGGCATATTCTGTCATAATTCTGGGAATAATCGGTACCGCAAGTTCATTCAGCTCGTGAGCCAAACGGAATATCGATGTCGCCAATAGACCAGGGTAACAAAAGATCACCTCATCTGGGCTCTTGGTAGCTGGATCTCCAGCCAAAGTCGAGTGAATATCTGCCGTAAGTAAAGCAGTCACTTTAGGGAGCCTCTCAATAAAATTGAAGGCGATTTTATGACTCATTTCATCGCAATTGGAACAGGGCAGATCATTACGTCGGCAATTATGGCGAATTGCCATACTGATCTGCTCTACCAGCATCTCATAAAGATCAGTAGTTTCCTGACCAATAAAATACTCTAGATTCGATTGATGCAATTTGGTCTTGGTAAAATATCCGGGGAAGAGGATCGAGCGTGCTTTCTGGATAATTTCCAAGACAGCATCTTGAGAGGGCAATGCCACTGGGCTGATATGATCAAAGGTTTCTTCGGCCTTCCAGGAATCGACCAGTTTTTTTACGACTGGCGGAATTTTACCGTGCTGGCTGCAGACCGTTTGATCTTCATTGTCACACAGGGTGCTCAGTGACTGTATGATCTTTCTACTTTCCTTGAATTCAGTCATGTCAATGTGGCTGGTTGAGGTTAATTAGCTATTTTTTCTATGATAAATATACCATAAGTTGCTCTGAGATTTGTCAAGTTCTCCACAATTTTTCCTGTAAAATCATGGTTGTGGGTATTTATAGCAACTTCTTTATCGATTCGGTATCCAACATCTCGGGCAAATTTTCGAAAATCATTCAATGTGATGACTCTGATATTGGGAGTATCATACCAGGAGTAGGGCAGTTGTTCGTTTTTTGGAGCCAAGCCTTTGAAGAGTAATTGGAGCCGGATGGATATATGGCTGAAGTTGGGAAAACTGACAACAACCCGACGACCTATACGGGCAAGAGAGTAGAGCAGTCGTGCCGGCTCATATACCTGTTGTAGGGTTTGGCTGAGAACGACATAATCAAAAGCTTTATCCGGATAATCTTCCACTTCATCATTGAAATCACCTTGTAGTACAGTAAGTCCTTTGGCAATACATTGCGCGACTTTGTCTTTGTCAAGTTCGATGCCTGTTCCCCGCACACCTTTTTTCATCGCCAGCCAGGCAAGCAATTCGCCATTACCGCAGCCCAGATCCAGGACGGTACTTTCCTGTTCGATCCAAGAGGCTATGATCTGTAGATCATAACGCATTTTAACTGTTTTTGGGAACACCATCGAGAAATCCTCGTAAAATCTTCTGCAATCTGGGATCAGGTAAGAGAAAAGCATCATGGCCGGCATCTGCCTCAATCTCACAAAAACTTACATCGTTTCCGGTTCGCTTCAAAGCTTGAACCAGTTCCTTGGACTGATAGGTTGGATATAGCCAATCAGATGAATAGGAGATAACGAGAAACTTGGCATTTGTTTTAGAAAAATCTCGTTCATCAGCGCTGCGTGGTGATTTTTGGGTTAGATCAAAATAATCTGAAGCCTTGGTGATGTAGAGTAACGAATTAGCGTCAAATCGCTGAACAAACTTTGATCCTTGATAGCGCAGGTAACTCTCAACCTCAAAGTCGATACCAAAATCAAAGGAAAAATCGTTTTTATCCTGTAGCCTCCTGCCAAACTTACGCCGCATGGCTTCATCGGAGAGATATGTTACATGGCCTACCATACGTGCCACAGCCAGTCCGGTGTCAGGAGGTTCTGCATTATAGTAGGCTCCCGTTTTCCAATTCGGATCTGCCATAATTGCTTGACGTGCAACTTCATTAAAAGCTATGGCCATGGCAGAATGTCTCATGGTGGTAGCTACCGGTACTGCAGAACGAACCCTATGGGGGTAACGTACGCACCATTCAAGTACTTGCATTCCCCCAACGGACCCCCCGATCACACAATGCAGCTGTTTGATACCAAGATGATCCAGCAAGTGCTTCTGGGCAACAACCATATCACCTACAGTAACCATGGGAAAATCAAGACCATAAGGTTTGTCCGTTTCAGGGTTAATGGATCCCGGTCCCGTACTTCCCATACAGCCGCCCAGAATGTTTGAGCAGATAACAAAATATTTATCTGTATCTATGCCTTTACCTGAACCAACCACGGAGTCCCACCAGCCAGGCTTCATTCTCTCTTTGTCATCAGCATAGTAGCCTGCTACATGCGAATCACCAGAGAATGCATGTGCAATCAAGATGACGTTGTCTTTTGCTGGTGATAATGTTCCGTAGGTCTCGTAGGCAATGGTAACAGGGCCAAGGAGTGCACCGCTTTCCAGCACCAGACTATCTGGGGGAGCAGCAAATGAATAATACTGCTTTTCCACCAGGAGTGGCTCAATTTCCTTATGGGCGGTTTTCGTTTTCATGAAAACGTATCAATGGCGGTTTGTTAATTATTGTCCCCTGCAGGGAACGATCGATTATTATTCTCTCTACAACATGCATAAATTATGCATTTGCAGCAGCTTTTACCAGTGCTTGGTCAATATCTTCTTTAATATCATCAATGTGTTCTATACCAATGGATAATCTGATAAGTGATTCAGTAATCCCACCTGCCTCGAGCTGCTCAGCAGAAAGTTGAGAGTGAGTTGTAGAGGCCGGATGTATCGCCAGGGATTTGGCATCACCGACATTTGCCAGGTGGGAAAGGAGCTGCAATCCTTCAATGAATGCCCTTCCAGCTTCTAGTCCACCTTTTATGCTGAAGGCTATCATTCCACCAAAGCCGTTTTTTAGGTATTTCTTCGCAGTTTCGTGACCTGGTGAACCAGGTAATCCTGGATAATGTACCCACTCAATCTGGGGATGACCCTGGAGATGCTCCGCGACTAAAAAGCCATTTTCACTGTGCCTTTCCATGCGCAATGATAAGGTTTCAATACCTTGGAGGAATAGCCAGCAATTATCAGGGGAAATGCATGCGCCAAGATTACGCAATGGGACCAGTCGCATCCGCAAGGCAAAGGCAATGGGATTCATATCCCCGAGGTCGTGGGCATATCGCAGTCCATGATAGGATTGATCTGGTTCGTTATACAGGGTAAATTTGGGGTCAGTCCAATCAAATTTGCCAGCATCTATAATAATTCCGCCAATACCTGTTCCATGACCGCCGATCCACTTCGTCAGGGATTGGATAACAACGTCCGCCCCATAATCTATAGGTTTGAAGGTGCATGGGGGGGTAAAGGTAGAGTCTACTACCAGTGGCAGGTGATGCTTTGCTGCTATTTTTGCAACAGCTTCGATATCAATCATGTTAAGTGCCGGATTACCAATGGTTTCACAATAGATTGCTCGGGTCCTTTCATTGACTGCACTGTCAAAATTGTCAGGATTTGTAGGATCAACCATGCGGACGTTGATACCTAATTGGGGCAGGATTGAATCAAACTGTGAGTAAGTTCCACCATACAGATTGTTGGCTGAAACGATTTCATCACCCTGCCCGCAAATATTAATTATGGTGTAAAAAATAGCCGAAGTGCCCGATGCTAAGGCAAGAGCTGCGGCTCCTCCTTCTAAAGATGCTATACGTTGTTCGAGAACATTCTGAGTGGGATTACCAATTCGAGTATAAATGTTGCCAAGTTCTCTTAAGGCAAAAAGGTTGGCGGCGTGTTCAGTATCCTTGAAAACATAGGAACTCGTTCTGTATATGGGAAGTGCCCGGGATAGAGTTTCCTGGTCGATGGTATGGCCAGCATGAAGTGCTTGGGTTTCAAATTTCATTGCCACTCTCCTATATTTTGTCCTATATTTTTGGCTTACTGTGATTTTGTTGAATTGCCAGCTTCCTTGGCAAGGTCTTCTTTGAGATGATCTACAAATTCCCGAATTGATTCGCCGTTAGCGGCTTTTGCTGCTGGATTTATTTTTAGAAGATTTTCCCAGGACTCTACTGCAGCAGCAGTGTTTTTAAGATCATACATCAAGACGATCCCTTTATTGAGCCGTGATGTTTCATGTGTTGGATCCAGCTCAATAGCTCTATCAAATGCTTCAATTGCTTTATCTGACTCTTCTGTTCGTCTGTACATAACTCCAAGATCAGTCCAGATATTGGCATCACCTGCATGTAAATCAAGAGAACGTTCATAAGCTTTTACCGCTTTCTGATATTGACCGGTATCGTAGTAAAGATTTCCAAGCTGAGTCCAGGACTGGAATTTATCTGGAGATGCTGTAACTTCTTGTTCAAGATGAGTTATTGCCTGACGCTGTTGCTCGGACATATTTGACTGTTGGGTGACTGCTTCTGGGGATGAGGTAGTACCGCCGAGTTTAAAGACAGCAAAGGCAGCTCCAGAAATAAATCCGACAATAAAGGTGATTGCCAGATACATTATTAGTGTGTCTTTTCGCGGAGTTTTAGTGTTTGTTGACATGGATTTCCTTGAGGTAACTAATCGTTTTTAAGGTTTAAATATTCAATGCAAAGTACTGCATACCACAAAGTGGTACTCATGTGAAGTGTTTGTATTCACAAAATGAAAAAAATGGCTAGGGTGTAAATTTATTCATGATCTACAAATATATGTCATCTTTGATAAATGAGAAGTGGGAGTTATTAATATTGCTCAGTTATTGGAAACTTAGAGGATTTCTGGGCTTTGCGTTTTGGAGATTAAAGTATCCGATGAAATTGAAAGTGGAAAATATTGATGGAGGACCAACCTATGGTTGAGCAAAAAGTTGAAACAATGCAAGCTAAAGAACTTGACCAAACCTGGCCCGAGAGTGATTCAGACTATGGAACCGGATCAATTAGAAAAAGCATCATTCACCATCTCCTGAGTTTTCAGGGCAGAGATCCAGAGCGTTCTGGACCTAACGATATCAGCAAAGCATTAGCCTATACAATTCGCGATATCCTTGTGAAGAAATGGATCAGTACGCAAAAGACCTTTTATGCCAAGGAGAAAAAGAGGGTTTATTATCTTTCACTGGAGTTTCTAATTGGCAGGTCCATGGAAAACTGCCTGCTTAATTTGGGCATCCGTGATGAGGTGGAAGAGGCGGTTGAAAGTATGGGATGTACTTTAGAGGAGATCTTTGTGGAGGAAGAGGATGCCGCGCTCGGTAACGGAGGTCTTGGCCGCCTGGCGGCATGTTTCATGGATTCTATTGCGACATTAAAAATACCTGCCTATGGCTATGGTATTCGCTATGAATACGGACTTTTCTTTCAACAGCTTATAGATGGCAGTCAGGTAGAGAGTCCTGACAATTGGCTACGGTACGGTACACCATGGGAGTTTAGACGTCACGTCCCCGTTTTTCCGGTAAAGTTCTACGGCAGGGTGAGAACCTATCAGGATGAACAAGGCTGCTACCGTGCAGAGTGGATTGATACCAAGGATGTCATGGCCATTCCCTGTGATATGATGGTGCCTGGTTTTGAGAACGACCATGTGATAAATATGCGTTTGTGGACTGCCAGAGCCTCCCGTGAGCTTGATCTGAAATTTTTCAGCAGAGGTGATTATATCGGTGCGGTTGAGTCAAAGGTAAGTTCGGAGACGATATCCAAGGTGCTCTACCCCCCAGATCATAATTTTGCTGGACAGGAACTGCGTCTTCGCCAGCAATACTTTTTCGTGGCGGCGACATTTCAGGATATCATGCGTAGGTTCAAGAAGAAAAATGATTCCTTTGACCTTTTTCCCGACCGGGTTGCTGTCCAGCTCAATGATACTCATCCCGCCATTGCCATTCCCGAACTTATGCGAATACTTCTTGACGAAGAAGGTATTGGATGGGAGAAAGCCTGGGATATCTGTGTCAGAACTTTCGCCTACACAAATCACACTTTGATGCCCGAAGCCCTGGAAAAATGGTCAGTTGATCTTATGGGCAAGGTGCTACCGCGGCACCTTGAAATCATCTTTGAGATAAACCAGCGATTCCTCGATATCATTTCTGATCAGTATCCTGGTGATAACAAGCGCTTAGCTGAGATGTCCATCATCGAGGAAGGCCCTACAAAAATGGTGCGGATGGCCCATCTTGCAATTATCGGCAGTCATTCAGTTAATGGGGTTGCTGAGTTGCACACCAAATTATTAAAGGAGAGAATATTTAAAAAATTTCACAAATATTACCCCAAAAAATTTAATTCAAAAACCAACGGTATTACCCCGCGCCGCTGGTTGCTGCAATGTAATCCAGGTTTGGCAGAATTGATCAGCAGCAGAATTGGCAAGGGCTGGATCACAAATTTGAATAAATTGCGGAGGCTTGAAGATTTTGTCGAGGATGCAGACTTTAAGGCTACGTGGCAGCAGGTAAAACTCAACAACAAGATCAGGCTGGCTCGCTATATTCAGCAGAATTGCGAGGTTACGGTCAATCCTGATTCTATGTTTGATGTTCAGGTTAAACGTATTCATGAGTACAAACGCCAGTTCCTTAACGCACTTCATGTAATTCACCTCTATCAAAAACTGATTCGAGATCCGGATAATTCTATTGCCCCACGAACTGTAATCTTTGCAGGCAAAGCAGCACCTACATACTGGAAGGCCAAGCGTATTATCAAGCTTATCACTTCAATTGCTGCGGTGGTGAACAATGATCCCAGGATTAAGCATCGACTAAAGGTTGCGTTTTTACCAAACTATAATGTTTCCCAGGCTGAGTTGATCATGCCCGCAGCTGATCTTTCTGAACAAATATCCACAGCCGGAACAGAGGCTTCGGGTACAGGAAATATGAAGTTTTCCCTTAATGGCGCACTCACAATAGGAACACTGGATGGTGCCAATATAGAAATTCAGGAAGAAGTAGGGGCAGAAAACATCTTTATCTTTGGAATGAATGCAGATGAAGCGGAGTATGAACGGCTAAACCCAAGTAGATCACCACGGGAAGTCTGTGAGGCTCGAGCTGATATCGCAGCAGTGGTCGAAGCAATAAGTAGTGGTTCGCTCAGTGGCGGTGATAAGGAACTTTTTAAACCTTTGGTGGACTCGCTGCTAGATCAACATGATCCCTACCTGGTTATGATGGATTTCGAATCGTATATCGATTGCCAAGACAAAGTTGATCAGGCTTTTCATGACCGGGAAAATTGGACCAAGACCGCCATATTAAACGTTGCAAGAATGGGTAAATTCTCAACCGATAGAACCATTCGTCAATATGCTGAGGAGATTTGGGGTGTTCCACTTGATGGAGCATGACCCTGGCATAGTCGAAAATAGTATATAGGGACAGGAAAGAGCTTGCAGTTGTGCAAAGCGGGTGTTATTGAGACAGGTTTGCTGCCTGGTTGGTTTGCAAAACTCGTCTTTTTACATTACAAATAGATAAAGGCTGATCGTAAAAAAGAAACGGGTTACAAGAATCTTCTTGTAACCCGTTTATAAATGGAGGCGGCGATCAGAGTCGAACTGATGAATAATGGTTTTGCAGACCACTGCCTTAGCCACTTGGCTACGCCGCCGTGAACGCAAGATGTGAAGCCACTCTTTATACCATAATTTGTTTTTTTGACAAGGAGAAAAATAACCACAATGAATATGAAAATCAAATCGCTCGCCCAGCAAAATAAAGAAATGCTCAGTGAGTTCGAACAGCTGTTAGGATATCGTTTTACAGATCTGCGGTTGTTACAAAAAGCATTGATACACTCATCCTTTGCTTTTGAACAACCTCAGGGCTGTAAAAACAATGAGACACTGGAATTTTTAGGAGACGCAGTGCTTGATTTGGTTGTTGGGCATATTCTTTTCCAACGTTTTCCAGAGATGAATGAGGGTGAGCTCACTAAATTTCGAGCAGCCCTGGTGAATGAGACACATCTGGCTGTAATGGCACGGGATATTGAACTTGGCAGATTCCTCTGTCTGGGAAAAGGTGAGGAAGCTTCCAGCGGCAGGAACAAATCCTCCATTTTATCCTGTGGATATGAGGCAGTGATTGGTGCTATCTTTGAAGACAGTAACTATGAGACTGTATTTGCTTTTATTGAACGTTTCTTTGTACCGGCAATAACGGAGAAAAAGGAAGATCTGTTAATGGTAGATGCAAAAAGCCGACTGCAGGAAATTTTACAGGAAAAATACAATGAGGCACCCCAATATCGGCTCGACAGTGAGGAAGGGCCATCCCATCAAAAGATTTTTAATGTATCGGTAATTTTTAGAGACGAAGTGCTCGGCAGTGGCTCAGGCGGTTCAAAAAAGGAAGCTGAACAAAAAGCCGCGGCTACCGCAATAAAAAGTGAACTGACGGAATCCTAAGTAGTGTATTAATCCCTATCATGTCTTTAATAATCCCATTTTTTATACCTCATCAGGGATGCCCCCACCAATGTATGTTCTGCAATCAGGCCAGCATTACGGGTGAAAAAAGAAATGACTCCTCCATAGATGAGGTGCAGCAGGATATTGAGAATACCATCAAAACATGGTTAGCCTATAGAAATGGCAGAACAAATGTGCAGTTTGCTTTTTATGGTGGAAGCTTTACCTGCTTGCCTCTGGAAATGCAAACTAAGATGCTTGCAGCGGTAAAGCCTTGGCTAAGCAATGGTGAGATAACTGGTATTCGGCTTTCCACAAGACCAGACTGCATTGATCAGGATATGTGTGAGTTTCTCCTTGAGCGAGGTGTCATCACCGTTGAGTTGGGCGTGCAATCACTGGATGAAGTGGTATTGTCCAAGGCATTACGTGGACATACAGTAGCTGATTGCCTTAGTGCTGCCAGGCAGATTAAGACTTCGGCTCTTCATCTGGGTATTCAGCTGATGCCAGGACTACCGGGAGAAACCAGGTATTCCTTTATTCAATCGGTAAAAAAAACCATTGGGCTGCTACCTGAATTTGTGCGTCTATATCCTGCACTTGTGGTACGGCAATCTGGTCTTGAAAAGCTCTACAAAAGTGGAGATTATTCGCCGCTGTCATTACCCCTGGCAGTTGTGATGGCTAGCTGGGCCAGAAGACGATTTCTCGAATCGGGTATTGCTGTGGCGCGGATGGGGTTGCAACCCTCAGAATCATTGGAAAAATCCCTTGTGGCCGGCCCTTATCACCCAGCCTTTGGTGAATTAGCTATATCACGAGAGTGGTTCGCAAAAGTTAAAAAGATTATGGCAGCACATCCACAGAGCAATATTATCATCACAATATCTGATCGAGATCTATCCTCATTTAATGGGCTCAAGAGGGAAAACATAGTGAAACTAATGAATTTGAAACTGACTGATCGGTTGCAAGTAAGGGTTGATAAAAATATCGAACGAGGCGAGATGCACTATGTTGTCAGTTAGCCAACTGGATATACGTTACGGGAAAAAACATCTCTTCAAGAATATCTCAGCCCAAGTACACGAAGGTAACCGTATCGGAGTGGTGGGGGTAAATGGAGCCGGCAAATCAACTCTTTTAAGAATTATGGCTCAAGAGGTCGAAACTGATGATAACGTTGTAAATTGTGCAAAACATTTTTCAGTGGCTTATCTCCCTCAGGAAACCAGTGCCATAATTTCCGAGAAGACCCTTTTTGAGGAGGCTGAAACTGCCTTTAATGATCTTCTTCAGCTGCAAAAAAAAGCCGATGAGCTGAATACACAATTATCAGGGCTTTCGCATGATTCGCAGGAGTTTGAAGAACTTCTCAAACAACAAGGCGAAATTCAGCACCGACTAGATGGCAGTGATATTTATACCCTTCACGCTAAAATCGAGAAGGTCTTGCGTGGTCTTGGCTTCAGTGAAACCGATATGCTTGCTCCCGTTTCTACCTTTTCCGGTGGCTGGGTGATGCGCTTGATGCTGGCCAAGATGCTATTGTCTGCTCCTTCCTTATTGTTACTGGATGAGCCTACCAACCATCTCGATCTTGACTCGCTTACCTGGGTGGAAGATTTTTTAAAAACCTATCAGGGAGCGATGGTGATAATCTCGCATGATCGCACCTTTCTAGATAAAACAACGGACATTACCTGGGAGCTGAGTTTTGGGAATTTAACGGTTTTCAAGGGAAATTACAGCTACTATGTCAGAGAAAAAGAGGAGAGAAGTCAGATAGAGAAGGCTTCCTTTGATAATCAGCAGGCCAAAATCCGCCAAACCATGCGCTTTGTTGAACGTTTCAGGGCGAAATCAACCAAGGCGAAGCAGGTACAAAGCCGGATAAAGCAGCTGGAAAAGATGGAAATAATTGAGCTTGCCGATAATGAACAGCAAATTCGCTTTACCTTCCCACCGGCACCCGCCTCTGGTAAGGATATGCTTCAGGTTGAGGGACTGGGCAAGAAGTATAATGAGAAAGAAGTGTTTAGCGGTGTTGACATATTCTTGCAGCGAGGAGACAAGATTGCTGTGGTGGGGGTAAACGGGGCTGGTAAATCAACACTTCTGCGTATTCTTTCAGGTCTGCTTCCCCATGAAGAAGGTGAGATAAGGTATGGCAGCAATGTCAAGCTCTCCTATTTTGGCCAGCATCAGGCCAGGGAGCTGGCACCTAACTATACGGTGCTGGAAACCATGGCCCCGGCAAGCGAAGATCTAACCATTACCCAGATACGCTCACTGCTTGGTGCCTTCCTGTTTCGGGGTGAAGATGTCGACAAAAAAGTTTCTGTACTCTCAGGTGGCGAAAAAAGTAGGCTTGCCCTGGCAAAAATGATTGCTACCCCTGCTAATCTTATGCTTCTCGATGAACCGACCAACCATCTGGATATGAGTTCGCAGGAAGTGTTACAGGAAGCCATGCGGCAGTATGATGGAACAATTATCGTGGTGTCCCATAACCGTTTTTTTCTCGACAGCTTCATAAATAAGGTTCTGGTGGTAAAGGATGGCAGGGTATTTCTCCATGAAGGCAATGTTGGAGATTATCTTGAGTGGCTGGCAAGGGAATCTACAGAGCTTAACAATGGTAATGCTGCAACAGAAAAAGAGCCGAATAAAAACAATTCCAATGGAGCATTCAGCAGAAAAGAGCAGCGCAAGATCGAGGCTCAAAAACGCCAGGAGCGGAGTCGCAGATTGGGGCCTTGGGCGAAAAAACTTGCAGAATCTGAGGAGAAGGTCGAAAAATATGAGCTGTTAAAGGAGCAGCTCGAAGAAAAAATGGCAGATCCTGAGCTATATAAAGATGAAGAGGCTTGGGCGCTTACTAGTAAAGAATATGAAGAATGCAAACGTAGATTGGAACGTTGGTATGAGCGTTGGGAAGAAGCTCAGGAAAAAATTGATGCCATTGATCTGGAGCTTCTGGAAAGCTAAGGTGTTTGCTGAATAAAGGGAATATCAGCCCAGGCTCTCGTCCACAATATTCTGGTGAAGAAAAGTAAAGATAAAGAGTGCAAATATAGCACCCAAGGTGTCTGCTACTATGTCTTTCTGCGCATCCCAAATGTCTCCCTGAGAGCCCAGCACCTCCGCTCCTGCTTGGGGATCACCAAGTATAGCGAACTGCCACTCCATGACCTCGTATGTCCCAGCAAGGGACATGATGGAAAAAAGAGCGAAAAGATAGGTTATGATTTTCGAATTAGTCAGGTTCTTCCTGGTAAGCAGTTCAGCGATGGGAAATGCATAGAATCCTACACTGAAATGTGCCATCCTGTCATAATGATTTCTTTCAAACCCGAAGAAATTAGTGATCCAGTCGAAAGGAACTTCGGCAAAGGTGTAATATCCCCCGATGGTGTGTAAAAATATCAAAATAGACATGAGAAAATAGCTCAAGTTGGAAAACTGAAACCAGCGATACCCTACCACCAGGACCAGAACAATAAAGCAGATAGGTAGATTTTCAGCCAACCAGACTTCCCTGCCGCTGAGTGGATTTATTCCTAGTAAAGTAAAGAGAATGAAATAAAGCAAAAGAAGGATATGGGGAAAGTAATTACTTTTTGATAACATGACCTCTTCCTGTTCGCCTTTTTAGATGATGTTTCGTTCTAACCTGTTATTTGGGTTACAAGCATGGAATCCTGACGAGTGTAATCCAAAAAAATGGTTGTTTACAACTTTGCTTCTGCATAGCATATCATTCCTACCAAAAAAATGTTAAAATGAAGGAAATTATTAGCAGAAAAATATGTTTAAAAATTCGATGAGTATAGGTGCAGCGATGCATCGAGATTTCCAACGAGGTCAACACCGATGAACCGAATTATTAGTATTATCATATCATTCTGGATTATGACAATGTGCTCTTCCTGCTCCTCCTCTGAGGATGAGAGCAAAACTACAACTCTGCAGAAATCTCAAAAAGAACTCGGGCGGGAGATGGCAGAGCAAATTAAACAACCGATTTTTGATGCTGAAGCTGCAAAAAAGCTCTCAGAGGATCGTCTTAAAAATATGGATGAAGTGACAAAACAATAGGTTTCTGTTGGCCAGAACACTCATTATCTCTAACTTTAGTAATTATTTTTCTTCTCCTCCTTCAATGTGGGAAATATGTGGGATCAGCATCCTATACTTTAGATAATCTCACATTGATTTTCGTAACAGATAAGTTCGGATAAGTAAAAATTGCAGTGAAGTTGAAAGTTGGTCGTAATTGGCACTTATTTTAAAAGGATTTATCACCTCAAAAAATGCAGCTAAACATATTCGCATAGCTGCACTAGGTAGTCGGGGGGATGACCATGAATCTTAATCCAGAAATACTTCTACTCATTTGGTTGGTACCTGGGATTTTCTGCTTTTGTGTCGCTATTGCACTCTATGGTGTCTCAGCAGTGCATAGAATAATGGGTCTATTCACAGGTAAAATAAGAAAGAAGCAAAGGGGCACCTTAACAGAGGCACCCCCGACCATGATATAATGTAATGAAAACCCGATAGCTTAATATGTTGTATCATCACTCTATTTTAAAAGATCTGTGTGATGTATCTGTCAGGGGCAGCACCAAAGAGCAGCTTTAGAAATCCTTTTGATCAGAGTTGCGGTAGTACTTCCCTGAAGCCCAAGGCTGTTCAGTACACCATCAGAATTGCCGTGTAGCCCGACTGCAACGGCAGCATAACGTCCGCTATTCTTTTCGCTGAGAATGGCTCCTGGAACAGATATTCCCCAACCTTTTTTAGTTTCAATTCTTTCCGGGCTGATGTCATGAGAAAGCAGAGCTTTGGTAGCTTGCTGAATGATTTCCTTGCTATTACTCGTAGGTATTGTAGTGACATGAAAGACCACAACCTTATGCTGTTTTGCATGACTAAGTATGTATCCGACATGATCTGCTGCTCGTAGCGAACTCTCCGAGCCATCAACACAAAGCAGGACATTTTTTCTGCCTTCCTCCGGTTCATTACAAATCCACAATGGGCAGGTAAGTGAGGTTTCTTTGATCAATGCTTGAGAAACTTCATCGCCTGGCGTGTCAAACATCCACTGAAGTGCATAAGTTGCCCTACGGCCAAGAATCATGGCATCGTATAGACCTTGAGAACTTTCTGAGAGAATATCCCTCACCTTACCATATCGTTCTTTGACGGTTTTCGTTTTCACCTCATCAATAATCACATCGCAGTCATCCAGATATCTGGTTGCTCGAGCGAGTGATTTTCTCGCACTTTCAGAAAGCTCAACATGATCATCATCTCCAGAATGTTTCCAAATTTCCAAGAGAGTATGTGAAGTGTCCCGGCTGTCCAGTCGGTTAATATGAAAAAGTGTGACTATTCCAGGGGAGCTGTCTCTGAAAAAGGAATGAAAAAAACGAATACCATATAGATTTTCATTATCTGAGCTGATATTAACCAATATGTGAAAACTCATAATCTCTCCTTCAAGATAGCCATTTATACTTTTATGGTAATTATTATCAATAAGTATACAATAAAGAAGCTAATGTATTTAAATAGATATAGAGTTTTAATGGCAAATGTTCTATAAAAAATTAGCACTTATCAAAAGTTAGAAATTGTTCAAATTATTTCGACTATCTCAAAATAGTCACATGGGAAAGGTGATATCATGGCGTTGCGCATTTTTTTTACTGTTACTCTTCTCTTTTTTTCAATCTCAAGCTCCTCTGCAGCAGACGAGAAACTTCCGGTAGTAGTAGCCTCAACCACCCAGATAGCTGATTTTGCCCGGCAGATAGCAGGAGATCGAATGGTTGTTAAATCCATCCTCGCTCCCGGCGCTGATCCACATACTTACCAGCCGACCCCGGATGATGTTCAAATTGTTTTAGGGGCTGATCTCTGTCTTGAAAATGGTATGCACCTGGAGGGAAAAAGCTGGATGGCAACACTGGCCAAAGATGCCAATAAGCCACTGATAACCACGACCGATGGAGTAAAACCACTGGAGATAAATGAGGGTGGGAAAACCGTGCTTGATCCCCATGCCTGGTTTTCTCCCAGAAACGTAGCCATCTATGTAAATAATATTACCAAGGCATTTCAACAATTTGATCCTGATAATACCTATGAATACCAGGCTCGGGCAAAGCTCTTTCTCCAACAGCTTCGTATTCTTGATGCCTGGGTGAAGGAACAGGTGAAGTTGATTCCTCCCCAACGTAGAATATTAGTTACGACTCATGATGCATTTAATTATTTTTGCAATGAGTATAAGTTCAATGAACGCAACAATTATCTCAGTATTGCACCCGTGGGGTGGTCCACAGGAGCAGAGATAGGAGCGGGTATGACACCTGAAAGACGCCGCATGGTGGTTGAGTCGATCAAAGAGTCTGCTGCACCTGCCATTTTTGTTGAGACTACGATCAACCCTAAACAAATTCGTGAGATTGCTAAAGAAACCAATGTCAAAATAGGTGGTTATCTCTATTCGGATTCCATGGGTCCTGAAGATAGTGCGGGAGAAACATATATTGGTATGATGCGGGAGAATATCCTGCTCATTGTCAAAGCCTTAAAATAGGGGAAAGTAATGCGATTTGTTCTCTCCTTACTCATCTGGTTTATCATGGTGGGTGGGGTGTATAGCTATACTCAGATTCGTGACCAAGCCAGAGTATCATCTGTCACCCAGCAACTGCAAATTACTTCAGCTGCCGGAGAGTATACAGTGACAATTACCCCGACTTTTTCAGTTGAGAGTGACCCCTTTGCT
>CAZWVC010000041.1:0-19423 GCA_964637245.1 uncultured Desulfocapsaceae bacterium | reverse complement strand
TCATTAAACGGGATAGATTTCTGTTAATGGAAATCATCTTTTAACTTTCGAAGTTGAAAGATAATCAGCTCTTTGAGATACGTATAACGTTAACCTCTTCTATTGCAAAAGCTGTATATTCTCGTAAATAGATTGTTTTTAGCCAAATACAAATGATATAGAGAATTAAGAGCTCAATCTCAAAGGCAGGAATGACTAATCCTCAATAACCCTAAATTACCACCCTTTACACAGTCGAATGTGTCATTGAGGGATAGATAAAAAAGGGAAAGAAGTTAATTAATCTCCAGAGAAGTATACGTTAATTTGGATCAGGTGAGTAAGGGGAGATTTTAGTACCCTCAATTCCAAGACCTGCCATCAAGCCCTTCTGGTTAAAGAAGAAAACCAATATGTCATCTTTATACGTTGTAGATGAAAAGTTTTTTGATATACCTTCATCAACTACTGTAACAGTAGGACCGACTCCCACTTCCCAGCCATCACTTGATCTAAGGTAATCAAGGCCCGAATCAGTCATAAAAAACATGGCATAACCAAAAGATTGCGCACCAGCTTGAAGTCCAAAGGACGCGGATGCTGTCTGATAGTAGCGTGTGGTTTTACCATCCAGGCGCAGTGCTCCTTTGCCATATTGTCCCCCTATTATAAAGCCACCCTTGATTATAGCAGGAAAAACAAGCACTCCTTTGGCTACTTCGGAAATATTTTTAGCAGCACTATTAGATCGGTATAGTCTATTGAGAGCGGCATCAACATCGGCATCGATATCAGCAGCCGTGTCTGCCATTACCTGGGGTATTGTGAATACTAAGGAAACTAGAAAAACGATCAGCGTAAAACTAGGTAATAGATTTTTTGAGACTTTGATTGGAGAATCCTTTTGGACTGTATTTCTCATACTATCCCCCCGAATCAGTAAGAGTTTAAAGTATATTTTGCGAGAATTATTTCATTTCTTGTACCGCTAGGGATTTGTTCTCAAGAACAATTCATATTTTGGTTGTCTAAATGATATATATTATTTTTAGATTTTCCAGAATAATTATCCACATTCAAATGGTATTTAAACAGATTTATTCCGGCATGATGCATCGATATAGAAAGTTACAACGCTCTATTCTGTAACTCCACTCTCTCTTACTCAACATAGGGTAGAAACAGAGCCCGCTCAGACTCTGTTAACTTGTAGGGCTTATATGTTTCAAGATTAATGAACAAACCGGTTTGTCTCCCCTGCGCCATAATGGTATCGTCGTTTTTATGAAAGGAAAAAACCATTTCAGCTGAGGTTTTGTTCAAAGTGGCTAACCAGAGTTCTATGGTTAATTTATCCCCAAGATACAAGGGTTTCTTATAGGTAATTTCTGTTTTAATAAGAACCGGAGCAATTTTACTTTCCATCAAAGTATGAATGGGCATACAAATGGACTCAAGCAATTTCAACCTGCCAATTTCCATCCATTCGATGTACACAATATTGCTGACATGCTGGTTAAAATCAATTTGATATGTATATATTTCTGGCGAATAAGTTATTTTTTTCATAATTTTCTTGTTTTATGTTCCTTCACGCTTTGGCTATTTAAAGGACGAGATAGCCAACACGCTATTATGCCCACCAAACCCGAAACCGTTTGATAGTGCTCTGTTAACTTCATGGTTGCGACAGGCCAAGGGCACATAATCAAGATCACAATCAGAATCAGGATTTTCTAAATTAAGTGTTGGTGGAATTTTCTTGCTCTGCATAGCCTTTATAACCGCAATAGCCTCCACACCTCCAGCAGCCCCAAAAAGGTGTCCCGTCGCTGATTTTGTTGAACTGATCAACGGAAATTCTTCATTCAAACCGATAAGTTTTTTAATGGCCTGAGTCTCTGCCTTATCACCCAATGGTGTACCTGTACCATGAGCATTAATGTAGTCAATTTGACCTATATTCCAGTTGGACATATTTACAGCCTGCTGCATTGCAGCCAAAGCTCCTCGGCCTTGGGGATCTGGTGCGGTTAGATGATATGCATCGGTGGAGGCTCCATACCCAGTTATTTCAGCCACAATCGGTGCTCCACGATTCAAAGCATGTTGCAATTCTTCCAGAATTAGGATTCCTGCCCCTTCTCCCATGACAAATCCATCTCGAAGTGCATCAAATGGCGCACATGCTCCTTTAGGATTATCATTTTTTAATGACATCGCCTTCATACTGCAAAAACCTGCCATTGCAATAGATGTGATTGGTGCCTCTGTACCACCCGCGATCATGATATCAACCCTGTCATTCATGATTGCAAACATCGCCTCTCCAATCGCGCTATTGGCAGTAGCACAGGCACTCACAATAGCAGCAGACGGCCCCTGAGCACCAACTTCCATAGCAACAATACCACTTGCCATATTTGGAATCATCATCGGGATGAGATAAGGACTGGTACGCAATTTTTCTTTAGCATATAGCCTCTCACTTGCTTTGCAGAGCGTTTCGATTCCGCCAATTCCGGAGCCTATATATACACCCAAGCGAGAACTTTCCACCTCTTCCAGATTAACACCCGAACTGTTAAGTGCCTGCAAAGTAGCATCCACACCATACAGGATCGTTTTATCCCAATGTCGCAACTCTTTCCTGTTTTTTAAGATCTCCGGTACTTCGTAATCATTTATCAAGGCAGCAATTTTCGTTGGAAACTTTGAGAGTTCATCCTCTTGAATAAGCTTTATTCCAGATTCACCAGATACCAAAGCTGACCAAAATTTTTCAATAGAACATCCCAGCGAGGACACTACACCCATGCCCGTTATCACAACTCTCTTATTACTTTGCATTGTATTACCCTCAGTATCAGACCGAATGGTCTTTTTTTTGAGAAAAAATTTTTACTGTATAATCATATTCTGAATAACCCTTTTCAAGGTTCTGATAACAGAATGCACTGCTTTATCGTCTTGTTCTACTTTTGCAAGAAAGACTGCTCCCTCAAAAGAAGAGATGAAAAAATCTGTTAAATCTCTAACATTAATGTTTTTTTGAAATTCTTCCTCTTCAATACCTTTTTTTAGAATAGAAGAAATGAGACTTTTCAAGCCACCTAAAGCTTCCGAGGTTGCTTGCTGCAGGGGGGTATAATTTCCATCGGCCTCTACTCCGGCATTGAGTACTGGACACCCACCAGCCACAGGAGAACCACGCGATATTTCCAGACCAAGAGTAATGAGGGTTATTAATTGTTCTTCACAATTTTTTGAGTTCGCCAGTGACTCTGAGAGCTTTTGCGATAACAATCTGATATTATGTCGAAATACCTCTAACGAGAGTTCCTCTTTGGAGGAAAAGTGGTTGTAAATCCCACCTTTCTGCAGGCCTGTTTCTCGCATGATTTCGGATAAGGTCGTGGCATAATACCCTTTGGTATTAAAAAGACCAGAGGTCTGCTCAATGATCTTCTGTTTTGTAGCTGCCCCTTTCTTCATAACGTAGACACTTAAGACCGATCGGTCTTTTTTCAATATTTTATTGATTTTATTCTATCTAAATAGAAAAATGTTGATATTTTCATCGCCATAATTTGTGTGTCAGAGCGGTTTCAAACTGAAAAAACACAAAATCATAATTCTGTCTGCACTCGGTTTCATACTTTAAGTGCTATTCAAGAGAGGATGGAGAAAAGCTAGCCTGCATATTTCATGGGTCGAGATAGCTTGCTAGCCGAGAAGACTTGCGAAAAGCAGATAAGCGTAGACTTCGATACTCATGTATGCATTTCGCAAAAGCAACGTGAGATAGCGAGCAATCTCGATCCACCCGAAGGAGAAAATCGCGGGATTGGGGATCTTGCAGTTATGGTTACAAAGTGTACTTTTAAAATTTGCCTTAAAAAATTGTATAACGTCCTGAAATGAATATTTAATTTTGAACTCGACAATCATTTTCATGAAATATGCAGGCTAACCCTGATATTATAAATGAGATCAAATGAGATATCAGAAAGATCAATCAATTACCAATGATCTATAAAAATGATAGTTAGATGTTTTATTTGTTACCAGGCAACAGTCTGAAACTATTGATCATATAAATACTTTTGCATTGATTGGCGGGTTGAATAAAAATGACGCTCAATCGCTTCGCAATGCGGCTGAAGTGATTGTGGCGTATGGTCCTGCTGGATCAGTTTTTCTATTTCTTCTATTAACTCTTTCAATTTCTTAGCACCAACATTCGCAGCCGCACCTTTCATCTTGTGTACCTGCCTTCTGAAAACAGCAAGATCTTCGGTATTCTGGCTGCGATGGAGCTGTTTGATTTGTTCATGCATATCTGAGATAAACTGCTCAATTATTGTGTTTGCCAAAATTCTGTCGCCAAGAACACGGTTTACCAGTTCGTCATAATGGAAGTCATCTGTTTGCGGAGAAAAATCATTGCTCTCTGTCGTTTCCTCAAGTTCTGGATTTTTAGCAGCATTCTCATATCCGCTTTTAAAATATAAGTTGAGCTTTTCTTTAAGTGCTTCGGGTGATATGGGTTTTGTAATATAGTCGTTCATCCCAGCTGCTAAACATATATCTTTGTCACCTTCCATGGCATGCGCAGTTAAGGCAATTATAGGAATATTTGGATTCTTCACCCTATCTTGGCCGCTACGGATTCTTATGGTAGCCTCAATACCATCCAACTCTGGCATCTGAACATCCATGAGTACGAGACCATAAGAAAAAGAGGCCAACGCCTGAATAGCTTCTATACCGTTCACAACCGCATCGACCTGGGCAAAACCAAGTTTGTTGAGTATGCCTGTAACAACCTGCTGATTTATACTATTATCCTCTGCCAGGAGGATACGTTCTTTTTTCACTTCACTTAAATGCCCGGGTGGCTTAAGCAGGCTACCATCATACTGCTGCTGCCCCGTCAAAAGTATCTCCATGCAATTAACCAACGGATAATACCTAACCGGTTTAGCCAGGAATGAAGTAAAACGCATACCAATGAGCCCCCTCACCCTATCCTGATAGCTGGAGTTATGCATAAGTACCAACTGTATACGTGGTATTGAATTATCAGCGATGATTTTCTCAGCAAGTAAGATACCGTTTTTATCTGGTAGATCCATGCGTATAAACATATGATCATAGGCATCAGCCATACTCGCTGCCTCCTGCAACTGAGTAATTGCCTCTTCCCCGCTGGCTGCTTCACCGATACGCAATCCCCAGTGCTCCAAATATTTCTGTAATGCTTTACGTACACTGGTATTTTGGTCCACTATAAGGATACGTGAGTTTTCTGCAGCAACTGACCAGGATGGTTGTAACACAGAAACCTCCTGCTGCTGTAGTTGCGCGGTAAAGAAAAACTCTGTGCCTTTACCCTCCGACGAACGTACGTCTATACTTCCACCCATCATTGCACAAAGTTCCTTGGAAATCGCTAGTCCAAGACCAGTTCCCCCATATTTACGCGTAATAGAGGAGTCTGCTTGAGTAAAACTTTCAAATAACTCGGTTTTTCTGCTTTCTGGTATACCTATTCCAGTGTCTCGAACAGAAAAACGTAATGTTATATCAAAGCTTTCCTGCCGTACTGTCGAGATATGAATAGCAACTTCACCCTCATCCGTAAATTTTATGGCATTTCCCGTAAGGTTAAAGAGTATTTGGCGTATTCGCCCAGGATCACCAATCAACATGGAAGGTACATCAGGATTAATGGAGCAAATATATTCCAAGCCTTTATTTTCTGCTCGCAGTGAAGTCATGTCGATAAAATCGTCGAGCAGTTGACGCAGATCAAAACGGAGCGTCTCCAGGCGTAGTTTGCCTGCTTCTATTTTGGAAAAATCAAGGATGTCGTTAATAATTCGCAGCAATGATTCACTACTTGCCCGCAAGGTTTCGACATAATGTAGCTGTGAATCATCCAGTTTGGTGTCAAGCAGCAGTGTAGTGATGCCAATGACGCCGTTCATGGGTGTACGTATTTCATGGCTCATATTTGCCAGGAATTCGCCTTTGGCCATATTAGCTTTTTCGGCCATCTCTTTGGCCACGAGGAGTTCTTTGGTCCTCTCATTCACCAACTCCTCAAGATTCTCCTGATGTTTATCTATTTCTTTTTTATGGCGCAAAAGATTCAACGACATATCATTAAACGCAGCAGATATCTCACCCATTTCATCTGTTGACGATACATGAACTGCAGTGCCAATTTCACCCTTTTCCACCCGGCGCATTGCGTTTCTTAATAGTGTTAGTGGTTTCATAACCGATTTAACCAGAAACACATGCAGTAAGACTGCCATCAAAGAAATCGAAAAAAGCAGGAGCAATATAAAAATGAATATTATTCTGCTTTTTTCTTCAAGTAATTTCTCCATGTTATAGTAGATGGAGAGGTAACCAATTTTGTCACCTATGGCGTAGATGTCATTGAGGTAAAAAGAATATGTTATATCATTGATATTAATTTGCTCAAAATGATGCTCAGAATTATCGGTCAATACAGCCTTTGGCTTGATAAAATGCAGCAATTCCACACCTGAGCAATTGAGTAATTTACCATCTAAGTCATAAAGACAAGTTCTTTCTATTTCTGGTATAATTTCAACTATTTCATCCAAAATGATACCAAGGGCATTACTGGGACCTAAATATAGCTCATTTGCCAAAGAATTGTGTTCCTCTCTAAACAGGGTATCGAGTAGCAGATCGATTTTATCAACCTGGCCTCCATACCTACTTTGCTCAAGCGGATGAATCAGTGAAAGAAAAAGAAAGACGACAAGAATTGCTGTAGAAATAAGAACCGCATTTATTTTAAGGGGCAGGCTCAGAAATTTCATCGCAGATCAAAATAGAGTAATTATTGCATTATCAAGTAGTATTAAGGACGAAGTGCTTTTACAAATACCGACTTATCTTTTAGAAATTGAATAATTATTACATCTTTTCCAGCAGGATCTCCATTTTCATTGAATGTTATTTTACCTGTTGCTCCTTGATATGATTGCAACCCATATAGTGCATCTCTGATTTTATTACCCTCAGTACAGCGACAAGTTTCCATCGCCTCTTTTAGAACCATCACAGCATCATAGGCTAGAGGGCTGGAATAATTGGTCAACTTACACCCATATCTATCAGTGTAGAGTTTCTTAAGGTTTTCACTTTGGTCATAAGGTACTGTTGGATGCCAAGCAGTTGTCTGATAACTGCCTTCAACTGCTGTGCCTGCATATTTCGAGATTTCATCCCAGGCATCTCCTCCGAGAAAAGTTGTGGAAAAACCCATTTTCTGAGACTGCTTTATGAATAATCCACTGTCCCGCGTATAGCCGGGTAAGTACGTTACGTCCAGGTTCAATACTTTCAGTTGTGAAATTATCTGCGAGAAATCGATAGCATCACCCCTATATTCAATAACTTTGAGGACCTCACCAGCGGCAGCCGTAAAATTCTTTTCAAAATATTGAGCTAAGGTTCTACTATACGCTTCATCAACATTTACAACAATAGCAGCTCGTTTGGCATGAAGTTCCTTTCTAGCAAACAGCGCCATCGCCTTCCCCTGGAAAGAATCGATAAAACAAACCCGGAAAATATAATCTCCTTTAGAAGTTACTCTAGGGTTAGTAGAAGCCGGAGATATCATGGGAACAGCTGCCTGCTGTAAAATAGGTGCCATTGCCAAAGAGTGTGAACTCCAGTGACCGCCAATAACTGCCACCGCTCCCATATTAACCGCCTTTTGTGCTGCAAGGGCTGCGCCTATTGGCGTACTGTTGTTATCCAGAACTACAAGATCAACCATTTGCCCCATGACTCCCCCCCTACTGTTTATTGTCTCCACAGCAAGTTTAGTCATTTTAATTAAAGGTGCATTATGTGAGGCAGCAAGACCTGTCTTAGAGAAAATAGCTGCGACAGGAATGGTTTCTAACGAGAATACCTGGCGATGGTTGAATAGCAGGAAAAGAGTTGTAAACAAAAAGACGAGAAATCCCAACCGGATACCAGAAGTTCTGGGTCGCCAACTTTCTCCCTTTTTAATTGCGACATTCAACTGAATATCAGTAGTCACAAAATTCTTCCTATGTGTGTTTGAAAAGCACAATAAACCAGTCTTGAATATATAATAGAATTGAGAGAAATAGAAGTATTGGCCGAATTAAAATTGATTTTTTAGGTGATGATTCCTGTCCAGATAGATTTCTCTGGAAAAAACTGTTTGTATATGCTCATCTTTATGTGCAGTTTAATACTAATGAGATAGCGACAAACTAACCTGATGATGAAAGTCAATATTTGAGTGACAAAAGACTTGAGTCGTTAAGAGTTATAGGGATGTAATGAAAATACCGCATAAGTATGAAACCATTGTCTTTGGCTTTTTCATGTCGCTTTTCATGTCATTTCTTATGTCTGGAATTATTACCTATATCAACCTTGGCCTGATTGATGGATTTTTTAAGCGATGGATGATTGCATTTGTTAAAGCCTTCGTTATAGCCTTTCCAACCGTGCTTCTTGTCGTTCCAATCGTCAGGAGAATTGTCAGAAAAATCGTTTCACCTTGGTAATCTTACAGTTTCATCTGTATAAACGTAACGTGTTGATCAATTAGGAACTCACCTTTTTAGTGAAGACTCGAGTTGTTTTTGCCGTTAGAAAATTCACATCTGGAGTACTTTAGGCTCCTGCTTTCTCTCTATCTTTCATATCAGTCCGGAGAAACGGACCAACCATTTCTTCCAACTCAGCTTCACCCACACCACCAGGAATAATCGCCATGACCTTCATTCCTGGGCCTATCATTATAGTTTGAGGATAGAGTAGAACATTATATAAATCAGCCACCTTTGCATCTTTATCAAGAATCATGGGAAAAGGAACTTCAAGATCACGAACAAAATTTGCAACCGATTCCTTGGTTTCATGGTTTGCTGCTAAATAGAGAACCTGGAGCCCTTTATCTTTATATTTCTCAAAATAAACATTTATTATTGGTGTATCTGCCCGGCAAAACCTACAATCCGTCTCAAAAAATCTCAGTACTACCGGCTGTTCTTTGAAATAAGAAAGAATTACCACATTGCCCTCTATATCTTTAATGGCGAAATCAGGAGCAGTATCACCCACAGTTATTTCTTTGGGTAACTCCTCAGTTGAACATGAAACCAAGACGAGCAGACAAAACACCAGTACAACGATTTTACGCATTTTTGCTCCAATAGTTTTATAGTTAAAAATAATTACCTCACTTAATTCTCTTCAAACCATAGGCTTTTTTGCTTAGCCAATATATACAACTAATAGAAACATACCTCTAGCTCTACTATACTAATTACTGCACAGGGGAAAATAAATACCAGACTAAGTGCTTTGTTTTTCCTTCTACATCCCTATTCCAATTCTCTTTGGTATTAGTAATGGAAAATCACGGGGGTTGACAATTATCCGAAAGTTTATTCAGATTGTGTTGCACATAATGCAACCTACCGTGAAGTGTGAAAATTATTCACTTGTGTTCCTGCTTTGCATTTTTAAGTTTTTAATGAAAATATACCCTCCGCTTACTCCCTAAACCTAAAATGGTTTCCTATATACTTCTTTTTTGCTCAGCTTTTCTGGCAGCTACATTTTTACCATTTTATTCAGAGATAATGCTCTTTGCCTTGCTACAGCAGGGAGGATCCGAATTATTTCTACTTGCCACGGCATCTCTTGGAAATACAGCTGGTGCTGCTCTGAACTGGTATCTTGGAAAGTTCCTCCTTCACTATCAAGATCGCAAATGGTTTTACTTTAACCCAGCCCAAGTTGCCAAAATGCAATACTGGTTTAAACGCTATGGTGTCTGGTCACTACTCTTTGCCTGGCTGCCCTTTGGTGGTGATGTATTGACCTTCATTGCCGGTGTTATGAAAGTAAAACTCTGGATTTTTCTGCTCCTTGTTGGAACAGGAAAATCACTACGTTATATTGTCCTATGGTATCTTGTGAAAAACACAGTTCTGCAATAGTGTTCATTCATTACTAAATATAGGAATTTGCCTTTATTTCACATCTCCACCTAACATCAACAGGCTAAGTTACCTTCAAAAGTAAAAGGAAGTGCGCTTATGACACCTGATATTCTTCTAGTAACAGGAATTCTGATCGTTGTTTTTGGTGTGCTCGTCACTGAGTTAATTCCTCTGGAAGTTTTGGCTCTTCTGGTACTGGGTACGTTAGCTGTTACCGGATTAGTGTCCCCTATAGATGCTCTTGCTGGTTTTAGCAATCCCGCAGTTGTAACCATTTGGGCTGTGTTTATCCTTAGTGGGGGGCTCACCCGTACCGGTATTGCCAATATTTTAGGAAGATATCTGTTGCGCATCTCCGGTGGTGGCCCCGCCAAAATGATTATTTTCATCATGCTTATATCAGGAGTACTTTCTGCCTTTATGAACAATGTTGCCGTTGCGGCCCTAATGCTTCCAGTTGTCATGGACATCTGCAGGAAAACAAAAAGCTCTCCTTCAATTATGCTGATGCCGCTTGCCTATGGTTCACTTCTCGGTGGGCTGACAACTATGATAGGTACACCTCCAAACATTTTAGTGAGTGAAGCATTACGAACCAATGGATTGACCCCTTTCGCCCTGTTTGATTACACTCCTGTTGGAATCATTATAATGACTGCAGGTATTCTCTTTGTTACTTTTATTGGTATCAAACTCCTGCCTCAGCAGGTCCACATGAGAGAAGAGCATGACAACACAATCCCCACTACCTCTCAATACCGTCTCCAGGAAAGACTTTTTCGGATTAAAATTCCACATGACTCAGCTCTCGTTGGCAAAACTCTTGGTCAAAGCCACTTAGGCGCAACGTTTGGTTTAAATGTAGTTGGTATCACCAGATCCAGACAAACCACCATTGCACCAGATAAGGAGGAAAAAATTCAGGCACAAGATGAACTCATAGTTGAAGGTCTTCTTGAACGGGTGATGGAAATGAATAACTGGGGCGAACTCCTGGCTGAAAGTTCCGATTCTCAAGATCTAAATCAGTTCGATCTCGCAATGGAAATGGCGGAAATTGTACTTGACAAAAACTGTGAATTTCTCGGGAAAACCTTTTCTCAGCTCAATTTTCGTAATACCCACAATGTCAATGTAGTTGCTATCTATCGGGCTGAACAGAGTATTAGTGAGAAAATGAAAGAGCTTTTTCTTGAGCAAGGTGACCGCCTTATTATCCATGGATCAACCGAGAGTATTGCGAAACTGGTCGAACATAATGGCGTACACGGGTCAGTCTTTTTTGATAATAAAGCTATAGCTGAACACGGATTATATCAAAAGCTACGTGTACTAAGAATTCCTGAAAATTCGAGGCTACTGGGACAGACTGTTCACCAAAGCAGACTTGGCGATGCTCTGGATATCCAGATTCTCACCATTCTTAGAGAAGATGGAAATGCGATTTTACCAACCTCAGACACCTATTTTGAACAGGGAGACAAACTGGTAATATCAGGTCTATCTGATCTCATTGCCGTTCTCCTGTTTCAAGGCCTTGAAGCAGTATTTCTGCAAAATCAGGAAGGAATAGACGATCTCTCAGTCCTGGAAGATGAGAAATCCGGCATCATGGAAGTCATTCTCTCTCCCCATTCCGGTTTTTCTGGACAAACCCTACAGGAACTCCAATTTCGCGAAAAATATGGTCTTACAGTTCTTGCAGTATGGCGTAAAGGTAAGGCAATCAGAACCGGACTGAGGAATTTCCAACTTCAGTTTGGTGATGCACTACTGCTTTTAGGATCGTGGAAAAAGCTAGCTGTATTGGGTAAAGAACCTGATTTTATAGTCCTAACGGACGATGTGCAAGAACCTGCTCGAGAAGAAAAAGCGAAAACGGCCCTCACAGTTATGGCTGCTGTTCTGATTCCTGTAATATTTGGATGGGTTCCAATATATATTGCTGTGGTGATTGGGGCTGCTGTTATGATTCTGACGAATTGTTTAACCATGGATGAAGCCTATAGATTTATTGAATGGAAAGCGGTTTTTCTCATCGCCGGAATGTTGCCGCTGGGAGTAGCGCTAGATAAAACTGGAGCCGCAGCACTCGTAGCTGAACAGACCATAGCCATATTAGGTCCCTTCGGTCCCTATGGAGTGCTGTTCGGTCTATTGGCCATTACCTTTATCGCTACAAGTATCATCCCTACTGCAGCTCTTGTCGTACTCATGGTTCCCATTGCTTTGAAAACCTCCGCTGGATTGGGTATCTCACCTTACCCATTGATGATGGGGATCGCCATGGCGGCCTCTTCCAGTTTCACCTCCCCCATATCCCATCCGGCAAATGTTCTTGTTATGGGACCGGGAGGTTATAAGTTTCTTGATTACATCAAGGTGGGCGTTCCACTCACCCTGGTAATTTTCTTTTTATTGATGATTGTCATTCCGGTTTTCTGGCCTTTAACTTAATCGTAAGGGCAAGAGAGTTGTCTTCAACACATAAATATCTAGAAAATTCTTATATCCAGCCCGGATATTTCACGAGTCTGAAAGGTTTATGGCTAAGGCATCGAGAGTGAAGCTGTAGTTTTCTATCGCGAACTCCCGCTAACGAATTTCAGGCTCGCCTATAGGGTGAATAATGCAGGCAATAGTGGACAGCACACTTTGTATTACCAGAAATTGCCATGTAATACTCGTAATGTGTCGAAATAAAATGTTTTTATCTGTGATCATTAAATTGTTCATGAAATATCCGGACTAGAGTAATTATTATCGTTGCAATGCTGGATTTGCCTGCGGATAATATTATATTTGCATATGTGATAATCGATGTGAACCAAACTTTGTCTACTTTTTTGTCACGCAAAGGAAACACTTATGAAACGTTTTAAAAATATTCTCTATGTGCTGGGTTCTGATATCACGCAGGAAGAGGTGGTTGCCAAGAAAGTTCATCATCTTGCCCTGTTAAATAATGCAAACGTGACTATTATCAGGAGCGTTGAAGAATCATTTAATGAATTATTTGGAAAAACCCTGTCACCCCGTCTGGCAAAACTAAGTGCTATTGAGCAAAACCTTATTACACAAGAACTTGAACATTTTGCCAACGATTCACAGTGGGAAGATATCACTACTTCTCATGAGGTTCTCGTTGGCAAGGATTTCATAAAAATAATTCAACATGTTCTCGCCAATGGGTATGACCTTGTAGTTAAGGGTGCAAATCCAATTAACGGCACGGATCAACTTGCGATGCGGCTTTTTCGCAAATGTCCATGTCCTGTCTGGATTATTCAAAGTTCAGCTCCACAAGATTTCAATGGCGTTTTGGCAGCTTTAGATATTAGTAATCAACAAGAGGAAAATTTTTTACTCAACAAAAAAATAGTAGAATTAACCCACTCACTAGCCGAAATAGAGCAGGGAGAAGCGCACTTCCTCTATTCCTGGTGTCTGGACTTTGAAGATATCTTACGAAGCCCCCGATTTGATATTTCCAGAGAGGAGATACACGCTGAAAAGAAAGAAATGGAGCAAATAAGTCGACAGGCAGTGATGGATGTCTTTGAATCAGCTGGTGTTGCACCCCCGGCATCGCATATCCATATAGTGGAAGGAGAGCTTAGTGAGGTTGTTGCTAAAGCCCTAATGGATAATTCGGTAGATACCCTGGTAATGGGAACAGTGGCCCGATCCGGCATTCCCGGGCTTCTCATCGGTAATACTGCAGAAAAAGTTCTAGCCAAAGTTACCTGTACGGTATTAGCTGTAAAGCCTGATGGGTTCACGACCCCAATCAAACTCTAAAATGCCATGAAACTCCTTAAAGAAGAAGATACATTCCTATGGATAATGAAAAAAATTATCCATTATTGCCTCAAGGCCCTTGGGTTCTTAATGATTCTTGTAATTGTTTTTGGGGTGGTTGACGTTGGCTGGACCCTCTATCAGCGACTCTTAAGTCCTCCCGGGTTTATTCTTACCATCGGAGATATACTTGCCACTTTTGGCGCCTTCATGGTGGTACTGATAGCAATTGAGATTTTTCAAAATATCATTCTCTATCTGCGTGACGATGTCATCCACGTTAAGATTGTCCTTTCAACAGCACTGATGGCCATCGCCAGAAAAGTGATCATTCTTGATTATGATGAGTTGGAACCACTCTACATTTTTGCCACTGGTGCTGTGCTGGTTGCTACCGGAATAACGTACTATTTTGTCCACAAACTACCAGAGAGGAAGACCAACGAAGGGTAATACTAACATAACACACAAAAGCATTGTGTGACCCACAACTCGCTATTTTATTCCCCTGGTACTCGAATATTTTCTTTTTTCCATGTAAATCTTAAAAATAATCGCTATCTCCACTGTATTGTGTTATTTTTGCGGTCGACACATGAACAACCATTGCTTATTCTATGCAGATGGAAAGGGTTATAGCAGCAATGATTATGTGCAGAGCTGGAAGACAAACATTAAATGGAATTTTAAAGAAATGTTCTATCTGCATGACATTGAAGGCATTCAGCCCAAAGGCCCATTTGAAGCACTTAATGATACCCGCAACATAACGAAAAGCCGCGCTGTAGTCCCAGCAAAAGCTAGTAATAAATCCTCACAGTTTTCCTCCACCCTCCAAGCAAAAGCGGTTGCTTCTTATCAACAAATTAGCCAGCGAGATAACATGATAGAACCGCTGGTACACGTTTTCCAGATTATGTCATCACCAGTTACTACTGTTGCAAGGGAGACCACACTCCTAGATGCCTGGATGATGCTAGCCCAGAGAAATATCCATCAGCTCGTGGTAATGAATGACAGCCGAAAAGTAATAGGAGTTCTTGCAGACAGGACTATTCTAAAATATATAAATGTGCTGGGTGACGGAATTTATACCGATCGGGAAATTTTCGTTGGCAATATTATTGATGATGAGTTTGTCACCACGGATACTACAAGTGATATTCGCAAAGTTGCTCAAGCAATGACCCAATTTCATATTGAGGCGATGCCAGTCCTAGAAGATGAGAGACTCGTTGGTATTGTTACCCGAGGCGATATCCTCAGGGGTTTTGCAGAAAATCCCAAACTCAACCTTTGGGCATAGCAATAAGTTAGATTCTCACCAATCTGCCCTACCAGTGCTACACAACCTTCGTCACATCCCTAATACTGACCGCTTATCCCTTTGAATCCACCCTATAGAAAATATACAAACAGGCCGTAGCCGCTGCACCAACATACACCAGGGCAAGCTGTTCTGTAACATTGGCACCTGGCAAGGAGAAAAGCAGTGGCAAGCCAAACAGAAGCATCAGAAAAAATTGAGAATAATAGCTCTTTATAAATATATATTCATGCGGAGTCGATCGCTTGGCATTATCAAAGAAGCGCTTATTGAAGGCAAGGCGGAATATCGAGGTACAAAATGATATTGCCGCAAGTCCTAAAATGAGAACCACGGTACTGATCTCAACAATAAATGCTGAACGTAATAACCAGGAAATAACATAAAGAGAAACCGCAATTCTATAAAAGAAATCTACTTCTATGCGATCAATCCTATTTTTTATGACAATGAAAACTATTCCAAAAAAAAGAGCGAGCAGAACCACCAGAACGCCTAATCGCCAGAAGCTTTCTTTGACTACAAGATAAAGTGAAATTACCCAGAAATAGCTCTCCAAATAGAGAAAAACTCCATCAATTGCAAACACAGTGCGTGAATACAGCGAATCCTTAAATCGAGTTACCGACCGAAGGGATAATGGTGAGCTGTGCCGCACTTGAGAGTCTAATTCAATGGTCAACCCCGGTTGGAAAAACAATAGCGCAGCTATTACCAGTAAAGCAGCTGAAAGAATATAAATAGCCAGAAAACCGGAGGTTTCAAGCAGGATCCCACCGATAAATATCGCGATTTTTAAGACAACGAGAACAAAGATTTGGAAGTTGCCAAATTTCTCGCCAGAATTTTGCGGGTTCACCGTTTCCAAAAAAAGCAACCGTTGAATGATCCAGAAATTGCAATTATAGAAGCCATTGAGCAAGCCTGCCAGGAGAATAAATGCAAAATTCTTATCAAGAAAGAAGGTGGATAAGAGAAGAAACTCTGAAATAAAAGAAACGAGGATGAGATTTCGCAATGAAACAGTTTTATATGCACGATCCCACAGATAAAGGCAAAGGCAAAATCCTCCACCAGTCAAGGCGATAAAGCCACAAACATCCGCCAACGCCAGATCATTTGCATAGAGATAAACAGGAATATAGAAGGGAAAAAGGCCGATGAGAAAAGAATGGATTCCCAGAAATGAATATAAGCAGCGTCGCAGCTTTGCCATTTCAGAAAATATCCTTTTCCATAATATCCAGGGAGTTTAAAATGTCATAGTAGCGGTCTAAATTCTCTTTTTTCCCAAAACGAGGATAGTCATGCATTTTCAGATAAGGCCTTGAATTAACCTCAAGGAAAATAACCTTTTGGTTCTTATGGGATATCTCAATTCCATCGGTAAAGATCGCATCGATTCCAAGTATATTCGCTTTGAAAATTGGTAAGATATTAAGAAACAGGCCCAGGTTGTCTGGATGAATACAATCTTTCTCCAAGGTTTCCACAACCCCACCAGGTGCAAGCGAGATACGATGATGCAAGGTTATGTGTTGATCTATTGCGGGGATGGAATCAAACGACATTTTTCTCTTTTTTAAATATTTCGCAGTCCTGCTATTTTTCTCTATTGGGTGAATTACAGGATAGAGACCCATCTGTTGACGTACATCGTTTTCTCTGTCAATCAAGGTGGCTATGGTTGATATACCATCGCCTACCACGAAGGGCGGATATCTGCGGATAACCGACATTACTTCATCTTTGACCACTACAATACGATAGTTTTTTCCCTCAAGATACTGCTCAATTACCGAGCTTGGCCACCATACTTTTACCAATAAAACAGCTTTAAACAATTCTGCATAATTGGTTATTGGGAAATGGCTACCTCGAGAAAATCCACCAACATTCGGTTTGACAACTACAGGAAACCCATATCTTCCGACGAAATTGAGCGGTTTCAGTGGACCATAAAATACAGTACCCCTGGCATATGGGATACCGTTTTGTTGAAAAGCAAGCCTAGCCTGCTTTTTTGACCGACAGCTTTTACGCGTTGTAAGCGAATTAAAACTACTGCAGCCCCCAAGAAATTTCTTGTCAACCCAGCTGTAAATAAACTGTTTTACACTTTTCATGGAGCTATCTTATAATGCGCTCTCATTTTCCTAAAGAAGATCCATTGACGGGTTTCTTCTTGAGACAAAGTGCCAACCAGCTGAGCAGCTATTATCATAGTTTTGCGTATTATTCTCAATTTTTCCTTACGTTGCACATTGTGTGAAAGTAGTACCAATGGCAAGGGGAGAAACAGGTTTATTTCAATTATTTTATATTTTCCCTGGACAAGTGCTTCAAAATTATCAGCCTTGACTCCTACACGAGCCATTCGAAATCTGCCAATGGTACCAACTAACTGCCAGATTTTTTCCAACTCATCCTCGGTAAATGAGCCGGTTATATCGCGATATGTAGTGGACGGATTGTGAATTGAATTTATCGGATGTGCTTCACTGCACTTGTTTTCAACCTCGGTGATAGAAAGATAGGCGTATTGAGTTTGTTCGTGGGCAGAGCGCAAATAATAAATTTCGTACTCATTGGCACCATTGGCTACCTCTTGCACTATATAGGGAGTTTCACCCCGTTGCGCAATTTCACCAAAATCGAGATACTCTCGCTTATCGTTAGCGCGAATGATTCCCTTTGAATTTTGTCCCCATTCCGGCTTGAGAAATACTGGATAGACATCAGGTACCCTTTTAGGATCAAAAGGGTACTGAAGTAAACGGAACCTCTTGGGTATACATTTATCGATATCTAATTTGGAGAATATACCTTTCTTCGCATTAAAATAACCGCTATTAAGCTGAAAATAATGCCATGGTATTACCCACTGCCGGAGACAACAGTAAATATAATAGAAAATCAAAGACATTCGGATAATCGATTGAGGTATGGAAGTACTGTCAATCGAATACTTTGCCCTTTGCAGAATCGTCGGAGGATATATGTATGCTGAGAGTTTCTTCAATTGCATGTACCTGGTGTATATTATTGTCAAAGGTGCCAATTTCACCAACATAGGAAAATTCTTCTTCTGACGTAATACTACCTGTTGCAGTTAACGCAAGGTTTCCATCGGTAACCTTATAATCATCAATCTTCATACAACCATGCACAACATAATAAAAATTGAAGTATGGATGACCATGTATCGAAGAGGTGGCTCCTTTGCTCCATCGTGCAGCCATAACCTCAAATCCATTTTCTTCCCGAAGAAGTAGTGTTCTGGTATAGGTTCCTTCCAGCCGAGGAAAATCATCTAATGGCAAAGGATGAAGCTTTAAAAACTCCACCAGTTCGCTGGTTATATGCTGTGGATTGCCCTGAGGGAGAATTTTATGAAGAAAATAACGTAGCTTCCACTGATTTGGATGATTTAAATATGTTTTTGGTGGCATTATATTCGCTGTCATTATGACTCCACCTCCAGTGATTTACCTTTTTCTATTATAATTTTAAAATAATCATCGATATCATCTCTGGTAAGTTCATGATTTGCCAAAAGAAGACGTAATAGAGGCCGATTGCGATGATACGCATAGCCGACTAAGCTGACTCCATTCTGATAGAGATCATCACGAATCCTCAGATTGAGTTTATCGTTATCCTGTTTCCTTCCTCTATATCTGAAACAGATATTGAAAGAATTTCTCGGTACGACAAGCTCAAGCTCACTGGCACTTTCTACTACATTTTCAGCATATTGACAAAGGTCTAACGAATATTCGACCCTTTTGGCTAACTCCTGCCTGCCAAAAAATTTCCAGTCCAGAAACCACTTCAGGCTGTCCACTCTGCGTCCGCACTGCAGAGATACTGCCCCAAGATCTCGAACCTCATTGTTTTCTGTTGTATGAAAAATGTAGCTGTCATCTCCTGCACTACAGATCTTGCCAAGTGTATGGATTCTTTTGTTAATCAAAAAAACATTGCAGATGAGCGAAGTTCCTAGCATTTTATGAAAATCCCAAGTTAGTGAATCTACCTCCCCGATACCACCCATAAAGGTATCTTTCAATTTCTCACTTACCAATACAGCACCTCCCCAGGCTGCATCTATATGCAACCAGAAGGAGTATTTATTTCTGAGATAAAGAAGATCTGGTATCGAGTCATATGCTCCCCGTACCGTAGTACCTGCCGTACCACAAACGAAGAAAGGAAGCCCCCCTTTGCCAGTTACTTTTTTGAGTCTTTCTTCGAGATGATTCAT
>CAZWVC010000040.1:0-19854 GCA_964637245.1 uncultured Desulfocapsaceae bacterium | reverse complement strand
TTATCGAGCAGAAAATCAAAAAAACAGTTCGGTGAAAATTCGCGATTCTGGAAATTTAAGATCGATTATCTGCATTACATCGCGGATCATCTGACCATTTCCACTGAGATAAAAATTATACGTGCCTTTTTCCAGTTGGGTGTCAACATATTCCGTCACCCTGCCATTAAATCCTGCATAAGATGCTACATCTTCGTCACTCTCAGCTGTCAGACACGGGATATATTGTCCTTTCTTGGCAGTGAAGAGCTTTCTATAATAGAGCTCATCTATTTTTTTCACGCCATGCAAGACAATTGCTCCGGTCACTCCATCCCGGTAGTATCCAGCAAAGGGGGCAATTCCTGTACCTGTGGCAATTAATATCGATTTTCCTGGACGATGGAGAAGAAAACCATAGGCATCCGAAATAGCAAGCTGATCTCCACTGGATAATTGTGACAGCATTTTTGACATGGATCCATCTTTAATTAAGCGGATACACAGAAGAAGTTGTTTGTCAGCAGGTCCGCTTGCCAGAGAGTACTCACGCTGTTCCTCCTCCATCCCGCAAAGAATCTTCTGTCCGGCCAGATAACTGAAACCGGGAGGTTTTTCTAGTACAAGTTCGAAAGTATCCTCACATAGCCATCTTATTTCAGCAATTACAACCCGGTGGTGAAGTGCTCTTTGGGCAAATAAGTTAGCCATGCCAGATTAATTCCTCTGTATCGGTTATGTTATTAAGATACCTTGCCAAAACAAATAAATAGTCGGATAATCGGTTCATATATCCTACGATCTCATCACTATACAAACAGCCTTGCAATTCAATGAGCAGAACAATATCTCGTTCTGCTCTACGGCAAATTGTTCGAGCAACCTGAGCCCAGGCTGCGGACTGGTGTCCCCCAGGAAGAATAAATGTACGCAACTCCTTTAACCCAGCTTCCATGGAATCAATTTTCTTTTCCAACCAGGCAATCTTATCTTTTTTAAGAGGTGAGAGTAAAGAATTATCTGCAGACTCAACTGATGTTGATAAAATTGCCCCGATATTGAAGAGCTCAGCCTGGATTGTGTGGAGATTTTGGGAGAGCTCTTCTTTATTATCAGATGGGGGCAATGCTGCCTCAATCACGCCGATATATGAACAGAGTTCATCTACAGTACCATAGGTAGACACTCTCACATCGCTTTTTTGCAGTCTCTCTCCAGATAAAAGACTTGTTTTGCAGCCATCGCCGGTAGCTGTATATATCTTCATACCAATTCCTTCAAAGAAAATCTTTTTGGTGAGTAGAATTTCGTTTTTACGAAATTTAACTTTGCAGCTTAAAATAGAGGTAGAGTACGTCCTGCTAATCACTAAAAAATATTTCTAACTAATTATTTATCAATTACTTTTTCCCCTGTGCAAAACTTAATTTTGTTAGGCCATAGAAACCATAAGAGATGATATACGAAAAGGCAATAATTCAAGCATCATTAAGAGTGGAAGTCCTATGTGCTTCATCTTGTTAGCTAACTTGTTTTATAGTACATTTCAGTTTGCCAGTTGCAATTTAATCTCCTCCTATAAATCTGGGCTTGAGCAAATTGTTAACAGACGCTATCCTTAAATATCAACATACGCAAAGGATAAGACGATGAAGATACTTTTATTTATTTCACTGGTAATAGGCCTGGCATTTCAGTACTTCTATTTTTCAAACCTGCCTGCTGAAGTTGCGCATAACTTTGGTAAGGGAGGTACTCCAAATAGTTGGCTTACCAAGGATGCTTATATCCTGTTTTCCACACTTTCACTGATTGGTTGTAGTTTTATTTTCCTCTTCATAGATACTTTGCTGAAAAAGGTTCCAGCACGCTATATCAATTTTCCGTATAAAAATTATTGGCTGACAGAACAGCGGAGAAAAGAAGCATTTAAACGGATGGCTCTATGGACTGATTTTTTCGGCTTAGTATTGAACCTATTTCTCATAATGACTTTTTACTTGGTTTATCAGGCAAATTTGGCAAATCCACCTCTATTGAACAACACCCTATTTCTATCGTCTCTCATAGTCTTCCTGGGGATAACTGCTATCTGGATAATTGCTCTCTATGTTAAATTTAAACCTCCATACAGTGGATGAAGTTCCACCGTTAGACTGCCCACTACTCTTAGGTTTTCGATGCAGTAATTATTCATGCCACCGAATAAGATGACTAGATTCTTCGGTAAAGCAATTGGACTGATCTTCGGATTAGCTTTTGCAGGTTTTGGTATATTTTTTCTCTCAATGACCTCAATCCCACTCCTTCAGGCATGGGTAAGCGTCAAGGACTGGCAACCTGTTTCAGCTGAGCTATTGAACGTTGCGACAGATAATAATGAAACTCGGGCCAAATACAGGTATACCTACCACAAAAAAAATTATCAGAGCAATCGCGTTTACCTAGCCGATATTAGAGACAATATCGGCTCATATCATCAGAAGCTGCAGGCCAGGCTGAAACACCACTTGAAGACTAGACAACCTCTTCAGATCTGGCTTGACCCCGATAAGCCACAATATGCCGTAATTGATAAAGAGATGAGGTGGGGACTCTTCGCTTTTATGACCATCTTCTGTTCGGTTTTTATTTTTATCGGTCTTTTGATCAGCTGGGCTGCGCTATTTTCACAGCCGATACAACGCAGAAATGCACTTTCTCTGGCACAATTGAGAAAAAACTGGCAACTCTACAGGCAAACCTCTACAAGCCAGCAATCTTTCCTGGAATTTGTCTCTCAACAGCGGAAAAAGATACATCTGGAAAATCAGCAGAATCAAAATCGTGTCGTTGATAAGGAATGGCTTAACAAAAAAGAATGGCAGAAGGATGGCATTCGTTCAGAGGCAAAATCCAGTACCATAGGTATGTGGATTTTTGCAATACTGTGGAATGGCATCAGCTCACCACTGTTTTTTGTCTTTGCCAAGGAGTGGGAGTCAGGGAATTACGCCATTCTCCTCGCCCTGCTCTTCCCCTTAGTTGGTCTATATCTGTTGTTTAAGGCAATAAACATAACCCGCGAATACATCCGTTTTGGTACTATATTATGCAAACTTGATCCTTTTCCCGGTGCAATCGGGGGTCATGTGGGAGGCACATTGGAAATTGAACGCGTCCGTGATTCCCGGGCAGAATTTAGGCTTGAACTCGAATGTATCTACAGCTACATGTCAGGCAGTGGAAAAAACAGGTCTCGCCGGGAAAACGTGCTTTGGGCCGAGGCTGGCAATGCAAAAATTAACAATCTAGCACATGGTATCCGCCTGCAATTTAGCTTTGATGTACCGGAGAATCTGCCCCAATCCGAGTGGCAACAGCGGGGAAATTACCACTTCTGGCAACTACGTCTTCGTTCGACTCAACCGGGAGTTGACCTCGAGCGAACGTATAAAATTCCTGTCTACTCGACTGGTGAACATTCAAACAAGCATTATCCAAGCCTCAGTCGCCAGATGATTGAGAAGCAGGAAGAACAGGCTGATTGTGTAAAAATGGCCTTGGAACGCGGAGATTTTGAAAAAGCTGGCCTGAGTAAGACTGTTAAAATTCATAAAATAGACAGAGGAATCCGTTTAGTACATTCAATATTTAGAAACAAAGTGCTTTCCCTGGTTGCTCTTTTTTTCGGTGGAGCATTTTCTGCTGCCACCTATGGTATTCTCTCAAGTGTCAATTCATCAAGCTTGTATACTATCATATCGCTGATTTTTTCTCTCCCATTTGCACTGGTTGGCCTCATCGGTATATGTGCAGCAATTTATCTTCCTTTAAATAATCTCCGAGTAACAATTGCAAAAGGAAGAATCTCTGTATTGCGCAGGCTGCTCTTTATTCCCCTACTTTTTAAGGATTTCGCGGCAGCTGAAATTTCCGATTGTACTGTTAAAAAAAGTGGAAGCTCAGGTCAAGGGGTTAACAAAAAGGAGTATTACAAAATTGTTGCTCACACAGTAGACGGTAAAAATGTTACAATTTCTGAAGGAATTTGTGGTTTGGGTGTTGCACAACAATTTAAAGAATATATTCATCGACGGATTAAGGCAGGCTACTGATTAGATCTACAGTTTTATCGCTTCTCCAGGATATGACAAAATAAGGAGATTTATGGGGTTTTTCGATAACGATGGTGTATTGAGACGGTTAGCATAATGGATATAGGAATTATTGGTGGAATTATTGGTGGTATATTAGGAGTTGTGGGCGGGATAATCGGGACCTACTGCAGCATTGCCAATACTCAGGGCCCGCAGGAAAGAAAGTTTATGATTAAGGCATCGATCATCTGCTGGTTGGCAATAACTCTATTTCTAGTTGTACTCCTTAATTTACCATCGCCACATCGCTGGTTTATCTGGATTCTCTATGGTGTTTCTCTCCCGCTAGGCATAATAACAATAAACAAGGGAGTTGCAAAAATAAGGGCAGAAGAAGCTGCGGGTCCAACTCAACCATCTTGACAGTTATGGGTAATCAAATCTGTATCGTCCATTGAGTCTTTATTTCTTGGTCTGCGAACAACTCCATCGCCATGGAATACCTTCTCTTAACCTGGATGATTCACGAGTCTGAAAAGTGATAATGCTGTCTTTAGTGAGCAATACACTTTTGTAGCACTGAAGAATGTCTTTACAACAAGCCTAAAGATCAGAAATTAAACAGTTTTTTCCATTATTACTGAATTATTCTTGAAATATCCAGGTTACCAGGTTAGCTCGCCTGATCAATAACCCGGCGCACAACTGCTGACATTTCATCAAGTGAAAGCGGTTTATATGCAAGCTCCTTTATCCCTAAAGCTATTACACTATCGCGAGAGATGTTTGGGCTATAGCCCGTACAGAGTATAATAGGAATATCTGGTCTCACTCTTAACGCTCTTCTGGCCAGATCTGTCCCAACAAGATCCGGCATGGTCTGATCAGTTATAATAAGATCGAAATTCTTCGGGTTATCACAAAAGCGATTGAGCGCTTCAGTACTGCTTTTCTCAGCAGTCACATGATATCCGAGCATTTCAAGCATATCCTTTACCATTTCAAGAAGAAGCTCTTCATCATCAACCAGGAGGATGCGTTCATTTCCATAGGTGAGATCCTGGAAATCATTTTCATTTCTCTCCCCTTCCTTGTCAGCAAGGGGGAGAAATACATGAAAAGTAGTTCCAACACCTCGCTTAGTTTCCACATCTATAGCACCACCATGCCCTTTCACAATACCATGCACAATGGAAAGCCCCATGCCGGTGCCTTTACCCTCCTCTTTGGTGGTAAAATATGGGTCGAATATTCTGTTCAAATTGGATTGCCTTATACCATCACCACTGTCACCTACGGTCAGATAGGCGTATTCACCAGGTTGCAGTTGTATATTATGCAAGAATGATGTTGATGTGACTTTTTGTTGATGTAATTTCACCGTGAGTTTGCCACCCTTATCCTCCAGGGCATGATAAGCATTGGTACATAAGTTCATGACAATCTGATGATATTGGGTAGGATCCGCAAATATAGCGCCACAGGAAGTCTCAACATCAGCTACTATTTCAATGGTGGCGGGTAAAGATGAGCGTAAGAGTTTTACCGATTCCGATACTATCTCGGCTGGTTGCAAAACTGTTTTTTTGATCTCGGCCTGTCGGCTGAAAGAAAGTATTTGGCTGACCAGATTTTTGGCCTTTATAGCAGCGGTATGGATCAGTTTATAAAAATGATGCTGTTCTGAGGAGCTGTCGATATATCTTTTGGCAAGTTCAGCATTCCCTATAATTACACTGAGCACATTATTAAAATCATGGGCAATTCCTCCGGCAAGAACACCTAAAGCCTCCATTTTCTGAGCCTGCTGGAGAAGATGCTCCAAGTTTCTTTTTTCACTTTCGGCCTTTACTCGCTCCGTAATGTCATGGCCCTGAACAGTTATGCAGGCAATCTTACCATTACTGTCTTGCACAGGTGACACTGTCCGAAATAGGTGATGAATGTCGCCGTTAATATCAGTAAATTTTGCCTCATCGCTTATTTTTTCACCTAGCGCAGCTTTTTCAATCACTTCTTTCAGTTTACGATTCTCCTCCTCTTGTCCCACCCAACAAACATCCCAGAGATACTGTCCAATTAACCCCCCTGAATAATCGCCACAGAGTTTTTGGGCAAGATGATTTAACTCGAGCACTCTTCCCTGAACATCAAGGATTGCCATAAACTGAAAAGATTGCTCAAAAGCACTGCGGAAACGTACTTCACTTTCACGCAAAGCCTCTTTTTGAATATAAATGCGGTGATTAGCAGACTCAAGTTGTAAGGCCTTCTCTTTCAACACTTGTTTATGTTGAAAAAGTTCTTTAAACACAGAGATCTTACTCCTGAGGATTTCAGGTATTATGGGTTTGGCAAGATAGTCAACTGCACCGCTGCTATACCCCTTAAAAAAATGTTCACGTAGGGTGTTTACTGCCGTGATAAAGATTATGGGTATGTGGCAGGTGCGTTTACTTCCTCGAATGAGTTCTGCCGTCTCATAACCATCCAATTCTGGCATCATGACATCCATAAGGATAAGAGCAACATCATTTTCAACAAGCTGGTCTAAGGCCTCTTTTCCAGAAGCTGCAGTAAGAAAATTAATGGATGGATCTTCAAGGATTGCTTCAAGAGCGAGAAGGTTTTCGGGTTTGTCGTCAACACCAAGGATATTAATTTTGCTACTCATGAATCGGAACGCCACTCTTTATAAGTAATTAAATAATAATATTAGCTATATAATAAATTGCCTCCTAAAATGCCCGATAAAAATCATCCATTATCGGTTGCACAGTATCGCAGGAAAATCTGTTATGCTGCGATCTTCATGTTTTCAGGTGAAAATCAGAAAGGCCAAATGAGAGGAATAAAGAGCATTCCGGCAAAGATAACAAACACGTTAAGCGGAACCCCCAGACGTAAATAGTCTTTAAAACTATACCCTCCAGGACCAAAAACCATTAAATTTGTCTGATAACCAACTGGTGTAGCAAAACAGGCACTGGCTCCAAAGCAAATTCCTATAATAAAAGGTTTGGGATCTACTCCAATCCCTAGTGCGGTAGATATGGCAACGGGAAGAAGGAGAACAGCAGTGGCGTTGTTACTGAGGATCTGGGTACTTACACTAGTTAACATAATCATTGCACCCAGCACGATGGTCGGGGAAAACGACGAAAAAAGGCTGAGGAATGCTTCTGCATAGAACTGGCTCGCTCCGGTTTTTTGCATCGCGGTACCCAGAGCAATGGTACCGGCAATAAGCAATAACACATCACCCTGAAGCGCCCGGTAGGCATCACGCATCTGGATGCAACCGGTAATAATCATAAGAAATGCCGCAGTCATTGCACAGGTCATGATATCAGCTATCCCCAATGTGGCTGTACCAATCATGCAGATAAAGTTAATAATAGACCAGGCAGCCTTGCGTTTGTGGACAATTTCCTCATACACATCTTCAATAACGATATAATCCATTTGTGAACGAATGGATTCAAGCTTTGAGTCCTGACACCAGATCAAAAGGATGTCGCCGACTTTAAGTCGGACATCATGAATCTGTTTTTCTGAAAGATGTAAATTTGTCCGTTTTACTGCTATAACATTGACCTCAGGGTCCTGAGCAATATCGGTATTACTCAGTTTTCTACCTAACAAGGCCGAATTGGGTGCAATAATCAACTCGACCACAATAGGAGCATTCTTCTGCGCCCCCATAGTGAGCCCCTTTTCGCTGCTAGGGAGCTCAACATCTTCTTGGTGAAGGACTTCAACAAGATCATTTAGGGAACCCTTAATGAGAAGAATATCACCTGCAGAGACAGTTTTTTGATCACGCCTTGGCCGATAAATATGGGATTGGCTGACAAGCTCAATTATTTCCGTATCTTCATACTTTTCCTTGAAAATATCGTTGGCATCCTGGCCTATTAATTTGCTTTCTGCTGGAATGAGAAGTTCGGCCAAATATTTTCGATGCTCACTATCCCGCAACTGACAAATCGGATTAGCTAAAGATGGCAAGATCCTGGGCGCAGCCACTAATAGAAAGAGTACCCCCATTAGCGCGATTGGTACGCCAATGATCGAAAGTTCAAACATGGAAAGAGCGCCATAACCAAAGTCATTACTGAGATCACTAACAATGATATTCGTTGATGTGCCGATTAGGGTGCATGTGCCAGCAAGTATGGAGGCATAGGAAACAGGAATAAGAAATTTTGAAGGACTTAGACCTAAATCGCAGCACATGGTCATCACTACCGGTATGAAGAGAATTACCACCGGGGTATTGTTGATGAAGGCAGAGGCAACTGCAACGGTAAAGAGGATTATGGCCAGAGCCATATTGAGATTACTGCGAGCAATTTTAATGATGCGTCGGCCGATGAATTCTACTCCACCGGTCCGCATCATTCCCTTGCTTACAATAAACATGGCGCCAACTGTTATTACCGCCGGATTGGCAAAGCCAAGCACTGCCTCTTTAGGGGTTAATATCCGGCTGACAACCAGTAACACCATGATACCTACCGCAGTAAGATCAACTGAAATTTTCTCTGTTATGAGCAGATATAATGTCAGTAGTATTATTCCAGAAATAATCCAGATATCCATTCAATACCTTGTTAAAAAATGGAAATTACAAACCTATTTTATTGTGCCTAGCCCGGATATTTCACGAGTCTGAAAGGTTTATGGCTAAGGCATCAAGGGTGAAGCTATAGTTTTCTACCGCGAACCCTCGATAACGAAGGCCATGGGCCTTTCAGGCTCGCCCGAAGGGTGAATAATGCTGGCAATAGTGGACAGCACACTTTGTATTGCCAGAAATTGCCCGTGTAATACTCGTAATGTCTCGAAATAAAATGTTTTTATCTGTGATCATTAAGTTGTTCATGAAATATCCGGGCTAAGCCAGCTCATAATGAATTATCGATAGTGTTTGAGCTGTGTTGGCATGTTGTTGCTAAAATCACCACTGGGATATGAAATACATGTTTGGTTACTTTCAAAGATTTTGGATAAATTACTTAAATACTGGTTTGGCAGATGATTATGATACTGAGGATATTAGAAAAGTTCACTTGCTAAACAGTATGTCTCTGGTAGGTTTTACTTTTATCGTTATATTCGGAGTCCATTCCCTCTTTACCAATAATATACCGCACGGTACAGTTCTATTAAGCATTAGCCTTATTGTATTCGTTAATTATATCTATTTGAAATTTTATAAGTCATATAGAGTGCCATCTTATGTGGTTTTAAGTCTTATGAGCATTCTTTTGGTGTTTCTCTTACTTAGCGGTGGAATCGGTAACAGTGGAATACTCTGGTATTATGTTTATCCACCGCTGGTTCTCTTTTTGGTTGGCGCGAAAGTTGGTAGCATCATAATACTTGGTCTGCTTTCACTAACCGGTCTGTTACTCTTCTATCCGGGAGTTGAATTGATGAAGGCAGCCTATTCAGTAGCGTTTAAAATTAGATTTATAACAAGTTTTCTGGCAGTATTTTTATTAACGCTTTTTTATGAAGCCAGTCGGTATAAATCTCAAACATCATTAACCCGCCTTACTAGGAAGTATGCAGAGTTGGCACACACGGATACCCTGACTGGCATTTTGAATCGCCGGGGAATGCTTCCTCTTCTCCAAGCTCAATATACATATGCTGAAAGTGCGGAAATGCCTTTTTCAATTCTTATAATTGACATTGATCATTTTAAAAGAGTGAACGACACTTATGGGCATGCTTGTGGCGATTTCGTCCTAAAGAATGTAGTCCAGACCATTACGGAAAACATCCGTCAATATGACCGAGTTTGCCGGTGGGGTGGTGAGGAATTTCTCATCTTGTTACCAAATACTGTAAATGATGGTGCAGCCAGGGTAGCTGAAAAATTACGCTTGGCAATTAGTCATAAGCAAATTGAATATGATAACAAACAAATAGATGTTTCGATTTCAATTGGTGGATGTGGCTATCAAGAGCTACCGAGTATGGACGATATTATTAAAAACGCCGATCATAATCTCTATCAGGCGAAAACGGAAGGAAGGAACAAAGCTATAGTTATTTGAGTGCTTAAAGACTTTCCTGTTTCCCTGTAGGATTTTGCTTAACTATATATAAGTGTTGGTAATTTTGGAAAGAATTTCACGAAGAAACCTTTGCAATAAATTCATGCAGCGCATCTTCACGAGCTTTAGATTTGTGTTGTTTACCTATAATAGTCGCTGCTACAACGCGATCGCTACAGTCAGTCAGCGGACATCTTTCACAGGTTTCACTCACCTGCTCTTCAGGGATGTTAGGATCGTCAAGGAATTGTATCAACTTTTCAGATTCCTTATTAATCTTAATTCCAATGGCGATAGCCGACGCCCTCTCTTTGGCAAGTGATAACGGTCGTGCCATACTCAGAATGAGAAATCGAGTGCCGCTTTTTACAAACTGAATGCGCTGTGCTCCACCGATAACGGCTGGCATCTGCTGTCGCAGGTTGTTTAGCAATCGCATCGGGAGCCAACGTCTGCAATAGTGCTCATCGATACCCAGACCATAGGGAACCGGGGTTTCGGTCATGTTGAGATCCTTGGTCAGTCGAATCGACAAACGATCCACAGAATTGGTGAAGCGAAAATAGAAGATATTTTGTAGACCCAGGACTCCTGGTAATATTTGACTTAGACGGTATAACAGCATTTCCGGAGTTGCCTTATGTTTTTCCAATAAGTTTAAAAATGCCGTATTATTCCATCTATCATTCTTGAAAAATCTGTTTATGTCATGCGCAATTATGTCCTGGGGAAGAAGCAAGGCACCGCCAAAGTAGGATGCTTTGAAGTTGTTTACCAGTTGCTCAAAACTCTTAATTTTAATCCAGGAAGAAGTGAGCGGTCTATCCTCTATACCCATCTCATTAAAACCGATTTCCCTGGCAAGTATAAATGCCTTCTGAGTGGGGAGTAATTCACTGTTGATTGAGAGTAATCCTTTGCCTCGAAAGATCGAGCGAAATCCATGTAGGACGGGATGTCTGGAGAGTTCCGTTTCATCAATGGTATATTCATAGTCGTGCTCAAGAATTCTGCGCAATTCCTTAAAGGTAGGGTTCTCGTTTTCTATTTTATGGTGCTTTGTGTATTGGTTCACCAACTTTTCCAGATCAGGAAAATAGTTATTCTGGTTACGTTGATAAGTTCGCAGGGCAGCAAAGAGAAAATTCTCAAGCGACATATTGTAGGCTCTACTTATCTCTAAAAAAGTTTGGAGAAAGGCATGAGCATTTTCTGGCTTATTTTTAAACAGTCCCAGAATTTCGCTTGCTGAAATACCAAAGAGATGAAAGGGAAACTGATTGATTAACTCTGAGTTAATCAATGCCGTAAAAGGGTCAAGTGACTTGCTGACCTTGGTTGATACCAGGGTATCATAGTCAACCTCAAGGGCATCTGCGAGACGGAGAAGTTTATCTGGTTTTGGATACTTCTTCCCAGATTCAATCTCGCTCAGATAGGAGGTGGCTATTCCGGTTTTTTGGGATAGTTCCTGTAGCGAAAGGCCTTGGTCAACCCGATAGGCCTTAATCTTGATGCCAAAGATAATTTTTAAGTTCTCTGTATTCATAATATTCTGCATGTTTAGCACTGTAGCGTAAACAATAATACACTTCAACAAATAAAGAAAAGTCGTTTTTAGCGAAATTTCGCTTGCAACAGCATTTCGCTATACCTATTGTTGGTATAACTATCATAAAAAGGAGGGGCTATGTCTGAATCGATTTCTAAGAATCTACTATTTTCCCCTAAGCTGCAGGAAAGTTATCCCGAAGTGCTTAACGAAGAAGCATTAGTTGCCTTGACGAGCCTTGCACCCCTGAATGGCGAGCGAATTGAGCTCATGCAAAAACGGTATAACAGAAGAAAACAAAGATTTGCCAACAAGGAGAGAATCGCCTTTCTCGGCAAGAATGAAACTATCCCTGGGACTACAATAAAAGTTGCTGATGCTCGGGCTGGGAATTTTGCTGGCCCAGTTATTCCCCATGATCTACAGCGGCAGTGGATCCAGGGAACAGGCCCAGCGGCCAAACCTAATGCACCGCTTGAGAGCAGCATCAGGAATGTGGCCTATGCACTTCTATCCGGTGCCGACGGTTGGATGTTCGACGGTGAGGATGCGCTGGGGCAGGTCAAAACCATGTCGCTGGATAACATCAGAAACCTTAAGCTTGCCTATCAGAATGACCCTGTCTTTCTGGAATCTGCTGAGAAAGTGGCTGTAGAGATGAATAATTGGTCTGAATCCTTTTTGGCTAAAATAATAGTCGAAGATTGGCTGGAGCAGCTTAAGTTTACCACCAGAATCTACAGACCACGTGGGCTGCACCTTGATGATCGGCATTTCAGGGATGGTAAGGGTTTAGGGCTCTCTGCATCAATTGTCGATACCACCCTCTATATAGCCAACACCTATCAGGCGCTTCAGCAAGACGGTTCATCGCTGGTACTCTATCTTCCTAAGATACAGACCGCCGAAGAGGCTGCCTTCTGGAAAAAACTATTAGATTCGCTCGAATCCAGTTTGGGGCTGCAACCGAATTCAATCCTTGCCTATGTGCTTCTTGAGCAGGTGGAAGCAACCTTCCAGATAATGGAAATCCGAGCTGCCCTGGGAGGCCACTTTGTTGGGTTCAATACAGGACGCTGGGATTATATCAATTCAGTAGCCGACGCCATGGCTTGGGATAAAGATTTCATCAATCCCAATATTGAAGAAGTCGTTATGACCTATGGCTACATGCGCACCTATGAAGATCGCGTACGTCGCTGTGTTAATACTCCTGACAAGAATGGAAATTATGCTCTTTTTCAGGGTGGTATGGAACCCAATATCCCCGTTGGCTCACCCGCAGGAGTGAAGGCGAGTATGGAAAAAGCTCTGGCTGGAGCCGAGCGGGAACAGCAGGCAGGAGCTAGCGGTAAATGGGTGGCCCATTGGAAGATGGTCCACATCATTCGTCCTGTTTGGGAAAAAATTGGCGAAAATAATCAGCTGGGCAGATCTTTTCCAGAACTTGGCTATGCACCTGAGGATGCCGCTGAGCTATTTCTCCTAGAAGATGCCCCACGAACCATTCGCGGATCAAGAAATCTGGTAAGTGTTGCCTTGCAGTACGGTAATGCGTTTGCCCAGGGATTCCAGGCAGCAGCTTTAAAACCTGGAGACTTCTTTGGCAACGATGACATCCTCTATCTGATGGAAGATATGGCCACAGGTGAAATCCGTATGAGTATCTTATGGGAATGGGTGCATAAAGGTGGCGTAATTACCGAGGACGACCCAGATACAGGAGTGAAAGCCGGGGATACTTTTACGATGGATTTTTTCAATCGAATCGTCGAGGAAGAATATGCCAAACTACTTAAAGCTGACAGCAGGGACGTGCATGAGCTGTCCAAGACCACAACCCTACCAATAATAAATGAAATGGTAAAGGACTACATCAATGAGACATTGAAAGTGCCCTGGTATATCGACTTGTTGAATATAAATCTCAATAATGAAGACTTAAATGAAGGCAAACGGAGGGTAGCAGAGTACATGAAGGAATTCAAACAAACCGGACAGCGGATTACACAGAATTTAGATTATACAACCTAAATTGAAGGGGAACAAGAATGTTAGAAAATCAGATAACAGAGCTGCAAAAGTATTTTTCCAGTAGTCGATTTGAGGGCATTCAACGCCTCTATTCCGAGCGCCAGGTTGCAGAGCAGCAGGGGACGATAGCCAATGATTACACTGTTGCCAGAGAGGCGGCTGAAGGTTTCTTTAAACTACTACGTGAGAGTTTTGCTAATAAAAGTTCGGTCACCACCTTTGGACCGTATACCCCGGGGCAGGCGGTAACCTTGAAAAGATCAGGTATTCAGGGAATTTACCTTGGAGGCTGGGCAACTTCTGCCAAGGGTTCCGCTCAAGAAGACCCTGGAGCAGATTTAGCATCTTATCCACTAAGCCAGGTCCCTGATGAAGCTGCTCCCATTGTCAGGGCACTACTCACAGCTGATCGAAACCAGAAATTTTTTCGCTCAAAGATGACGGAGGATGAGCGAAAGAAAACACCTGAATTTGATTTTCGTCCCTTTATAATTGCCGATGCCGACACCGGGCATGGTGGTGATGCCCATGTACGCAATCTAATCCGCCGATTTGTGGAAGTTGGCGTACCTGGTTACCATATCGAAGATCAACGTCCGGGCACCAAAAAATGCGGCCATCAAGGTGGTAAGGTGCTGGTTTCGGTCGATGAACAAATAAAAAGGCTCAACACCGCCCGTTTTCAGCTAGATATTATGAAAGTTCCTGGCATTATCGTTGCCAGAACAGATGCAGAGGCAGCTACCCTACTCGATAGTAACAACGATAGTCGTGACCATGCCTTTATTCTCGGGGCAACAAATTTGAACATTCCCTTATATAAATTCTGTTCCCTGGCGGTGCAGCGCCTGTTCAATGAAGCAGGGCACAAAGAAATCCTTGGACATTTATTATATGCTATTTCCGAAGAACAGTATCAATTGGCCTACAACTGGCTCAAGTCTGCCGGTATTTATGAAAAAATCCAATCAATAACATCCAAAGAAGTTTCCCCAGATGGCCTTGAGCTTGAGCATTTACTTGATGAGGCGATGTCCATTGTGGTAGAAGCCTGGGAAACTGAAGCTGGTATCAAAACCTTTCCTGAAGCGGTTGCCGACCAGCTTAAACTTATGCAGGAGGACGGCCAGGAAACAATAATGAATGTCGACGAGTGGCTGGATTATGCCAAGAGTGTCTCGCACTTTATGGCACGCCAGAAAGCCAAGGAGATTGGCGCAAACATTCCCTGGGACTGGAATCGGCCAAGAACCACGGAAGGATACTTTCAAATTCGCGGAGGGATGCCATATGCTATTGCCAAATCACTGGCAGTGGCTCCATATGCTGATATTATCTGGATGGAGACTAAAACTGCCAACTTGAAGGAAGCAGCGGAATTTGCTGAAGCGATTCATGCAGTTTTTCCAGATAAGATGCTGGCGTACAATCTCTCACCTTCTTTTAACTGGGATACCACCGGAATGAACGATCAGGAGATGCAGCAATTCCCAGCCGAAATTGGTAAATTGGGATATGTCTTCAATTTCATAACTTATGGTGGCCATCAGGCAGATGGTGTTGCTGGAGAGGAATTTGCAACGGCACTGAAGCAGGATGGTATGCTCGCTCTGGCGAGACTGCAGCGTAAATTACGGCTTCTTGAATCTCCATACAAAACACCCCAATCTTTAGTTGGCGGCCCCAGGCTCGATGGTGCCCTTTCTGCCTGTTCAGGCAGGACGGCAACAACCAAGGCCATGGGTAAGGGTTCGACCCAATTCCAGCATCTTGTCCAGACAGAACCACCAATATCAATTTTGGATGAGTGGCTTACGCGATGGGCAAAACGCTATGATTTTGGTCAAGATTTGCGAGCTCAACTGCGACCGCAAAGTCCAGGTTCAGAGATTCTTGAGCTTGGTGTCCTCGATAGCTCAGATACCAAGATAGCTGAAGTTGTCTTTACTGTGTTGCGTGATCGCGAAGATCATGTATTCCTCTTTGTTCGCAATCAGATTGTTAATGATACCCAATTACGCAGAAAGCGGTTTATGACCCTGCTGCAGCTCTTTCTTATCCATCGATACAAAGTGGATATAGTACAATACATGACACCAACGGATGATAATCGCAAGCAAACCGCCGGTATGGAGCGACTTGGTCTCTATGAGGATGCGACTGAGGAAATTGGTGATATCATTGTGGCGCACATTGACAAGAACGTCATTGCTGACTTGGTGAATCCACAGGGCGAGAGCTTAAATAGGCTCTTAGCCAAGGAGAATATTAAAGTTTAATTTAAGGCTTATTATACCAATAAAGTAAAACCATCATGATAAAAGGGCAGAAGCTGCGTATCATTTTCAAATACGCATCTCCTGCCCGTTTTATTGTTAACCACACTGCACATATACGACAAGACTTCCGCACTAACCGATTGTATATCGTAAGCCTTCATGGGTGTCTTTAAATCCAAGTTTCTTGTAAAAACGAATTGCCTCAGGTCTTTTCTTATCTGAGGTTATTTGAACAAAATTACATCCCTTATCTTTGGACCGATTAATACCCCATTCAATCAATTTCGTACCTAAACCCTGACCTCTAAGCTGGCGTTGAACCCTAACACCTCCAATTATGCTTCGCTTTGCACCCATGATGCCCAATGATGGGATGTAGGTCAGCTGCATCATTCCAATAATCCTATCATTTCTGGTTGCAACTATGATTTCATTATTTGGATCTGCCTGAATCTTATTAAATGCTGTGATATAACGTTCATTTATAGGAGTTGAAACATCTTCTCGCTGTGATCCTAATTTATCATCAGCAAACAATTTGATGAGAGTCAGAAGTTCATGTTCTTCTGCTTCTCGAAATACTAACTTCAATCTTTTCTCCTCTTTTAGAGCTCTTAATTTATAACGGTTTGCTCAGTTGCAGTGGCGCTATTCTCGCGGTCAACGTAAGCGACTGGTTAACTCTTTTCTATTTATTATCAGTCATTATAAGGACCTAGTGTATCATGAAAAGTTCCGCTCATAACAATAAATACTGTAAAAACGAAACGGATGTATATTATGCTTCCGAACTTTATTACCTTGGCTCTTTTTGTTCTATCTTCTGTTTTATATGCTGAGAAAATTATTCCAACACCCAGCAAGGCAAGAATAGGACTAAATATGGGGGAAACAAGCATAAATGAAAACAAACCCTCCCCACCCCAGATTATTCCCTCATAAGCCACCAATAATAATGAAATTATGATTGCTAGGACTATGTTTGCCAATATACAAAGTGATAAAGATATAATTTTTATTCTGAACTCACTTTTTGTTGTTGACGGACTCATTATTGGTATTGTTGGCTGATATTAGATATTAAAGTGCATTGTGTTGGGTTTTTGATCGGTACCGGCAGAACTTCCCTAGCCAATAAAAGTATTTATTCGATGAAGTAAAATAAGTCAATTGAGACAGAGGCAAAAGAGCTATTGGGGGTTATCGAACATTTTACAAGAAAAGGTAAGTCCATTTAATATTTGCATGAAGAACCAGGTGTGATTCATGTTTGATATATAATAGAAAACCGTTATATCGATTTTTAAACTCACACTAAGGTGTAATTGAGAGCCAGGAAAAGTGCTTTACTCTTGATAAACATCCTTTGCTGATTCTTAACAGTGTCTGGCTACAATCTTTGAGGGTTCCATTATCCTTTTCTTTCTATTGACTAATAAAGTTAATTTACAAAAAAATAGATTATGCATGCAATACAGCATCTAATGAATATCTAATATAATTAAATTCACACAATTATTTTTCCTGTATTTTCAGGGTCTTCGAAATTAAGCTTTAAATAACTGTCAAATAATCCACCTCATAAAGCAAGAGAAGATCTTTTGTCTTGCTTAAAAACAAATAGCAGATTGTTGATCTATTTGTTGGACATTTTTTTTTGGTAAATAGAAGACCTGAGCTGATCAGTCCTACCTGATATAAGGTGATTTATGATAGAATAATTGTATAAACGGTTGTATCTTTTCTGTTGAGAGTTGGTTCTAAATTAATCAGTATTGTCACTATCTTTCGAGTCTCTGAGTCCCAGCTTGCCATCTGTACCCTTTGGTGCTAATGGCAGGGCAATTGCGCCATAGTGTTGCAGGTGTTTTTACTCTTTTCTAAGAGAGCTGCTCTTATTCTTTGTGTATAAATTGTTGAGCAAGGTATGTCTACAAAAGGGGAAAAGTGATGAAAAAGGTGATTAGTAAAGACACAATTTTCAAACTTCTCGACCAGGATGGTCCCTTTGCAACTCTAGAAAACGTTCCGTTTCGACCAGTCTTTTCTCCTTTGAGCCGTAGTCGGGTGGTGGGTCTAAAAAGAAATCAACTCTATAATAGATACCTTACTACCAGGAATCAGATTTTTAAATTTCTCAATATAGCTTCCTTTGCCGAAGTAAAAAAGCTCATTGACGATGAAGCCTGCAGAAGGAATGTAAGCAAGAGAGCTTATGCCTTACTTTCTAAGATGTTCGGGATAGGTGGGAGTGACAAAGAATGTCTCATTGCAATAAAAAATTATTCCAGAACCGCTGATGGGGTAATTCGTTATCTTAAACGAGCTGTTTTTTCACCCTATTCCTCATATCTCGATATGGATAATAAGATTGATGCCATATATGATCCGGTTGAACTCCTGCTTATCCCATTTGATGATCGATACCATAAAAAAGCCCGGTTTGAAGCGAAGCGAAAACTTATCCTTATGCAGCTTGCAGCCGCAATTGAACAACGTGAAAGGGAAACTGAAATTGAGAAGAAATTCGCAAAATTTCTTGATTTTCTCTACAGCCATGTTTGGAGCAGGGAGGTGAAAATTGGAGAGCAGGAACCCGCTTTTTTATTAAGCCGCCATTCCCCAATAGATTTTTCCTGTTCAGAAGTATCAGTACAGACCTGGGAAGATTTTTCAGAAGAGATTGATGAACCCCTTGAGTACGGCTTGAAGAAAACACTCATCAAACGCCTCTGGTTTCGTTCAGCTAACAGGAGGATACCTATCTATGTGATTGTCAGAAAGAAAGAGCCCGTAGCCAAGGTTCTAAAGCTGTTGAGAAAGGGTGAGGAAAACCCTGATATAGCTGTAGCCGATGAACTTGGTCTCATGGGAGTGCTCGACAGCATAACTGATGTTAGAATTTTTCAGAGGCACTTGATTGAAAGCGCTTTCAGGGCGGGTTCGTTTCTTTCCCAGGAAGATGTTTCTGATACTCTGGAAGGTAGTCAGTCGTATAATGGGAATGTCGGTAGTTCAGCAAAGACACCCATGCTCAAATTCTTTGCCCGCATGGAAGGCATGCGTATAGAATTCATTATTCACACCAATAAAAGCTTTCTTAACTATATCTATCAGCGTGGCGTCGCTCACCGGGAGTATGAAGTTAACCGGCTTTTTGATTCAGGTGTTACTGATCTTCTTTTCCCAAAGGATATATACTTCTTGGATCTTTCCTCGATAAAAGATGAGCTTCTGTATCGATTTAGAAGACAGATCGAAACTGTGGAATAAGATTCAATCATCTCTTTTTATTCTCTTTTGTACCTTTTAAAATTTGTTTTTGTCTATAAAGTTGCTGCGAAAAAGCTTAAATTATAGAGAATTTGTTGCAGATTCAGAATAGATTACGGAATAAGTGACATCGTAGTCATCGTTTGTATATCCTCGAATAGGCCTGGTGGTACTTGGCTATAGAGTAAATTGGGAGGAGATCTCATGTCTTTGCCAGAATGGCAGCAGAAATTACCACAAGATAAAATTGTTTCTTCCCAGGAGGCAATTGCTTCTATCAATAATGGATGCCGTGTATTTCTTGGCACAGGCTGTGGTGAGCCCCAACACCTGATCCATGCTATGGTTGCTGATAAGGGTACTCAGGACATCATGATTTATCAGATGTTCTCCCATACTTTGGCGCAATATGTTGATGATCAGGACTTCTTGAAACGGTTTTCTCTGAAACTGTTTTTTATTAGCGAGCCAATGCGCAAAGCGGCATTTGAGGGGAAAATAGATTATCTTCCCACCTATCTTTCTCAAATCCCAAAATTATTTTCAAGTCATCGTATTGGTCTGGATGTTGCCCTTATCCAGGTCAG
>CAZWVC010000039.1:15526-20016 GCA_964637245.1 uncultured Desulfocapsaceae bacterium | reverse complement strand
GGACCGGCACAAAGACCAGGGTGAGTACCGTCGCAAACCCCAAACCAAAGACAATAGTGACCGCCATGGCCACAAAAAAGGCATCCTGGAATAGTGGTATCATACCCATCATGGTTGTAAGTGCTGCCATCATAACTGGCTGCATCCTTGAGACACCGGATTCAATTATAGCCTCCAGGCCCGGCATGCCCTCCCTAATATTGATATCGATCTGATCAATGAGTACGATGGCATTTTTAATCAGCATGCCTGAAAGACTCATCAAACCAAGAAGTGCCATAAACCCAAATGGCTGGTTGAGCAGCAACAATCCAACCGTTACACCAATGATTGAGAGTGGCACGGTCAGCCAGATAATAAGCGGCTGTTTAAAAGCATTGAACAGGAAAATGACAACCAAAATCATCATACCAAAATAAATAGGGATATTTGCTGCAAGTTGAGCCTGTGAATCCCCTGAATCCTCAGCCTCACCACCCCAGGCCATGAAGTATCCTGGTTTACCTTTAAGTGGAATGATATCGTCATATTTAATTGGGATTGTCTTATTAGTATACTGCTCTCCTTCTTGCAGCGACTTTCCTCTATATACTGCAAGGTCAGCCCCAAGCACTTGTTCTATCTGCGGTTTTAACTTGGCAAACAACTCAGAAGGTAGCCCCTCCCTCGCATCTGCGTGAATTTTTATGAATGGCCTTCGATGCCATCTCGATACCCTGGCATTCTCCCAGGTTGTTTCTACACCATTGATGACCTGCAGAATCGGCACTTCCCGTTGTGCCGTCGGACTGTATATCTGCAGCTCCTCCAGGTCCTCCATTCGCATCCTTTCATTTAGAGGTGCCCTGGCAATTATGGGGATGAGGTCAATGCCTTCTCGGTAGATCCCTGTTGTTGTTCCAGAATAATTTGCCTCAATTGCCTGAGCGACCATGGGACGATCAATACCCAATGCTCGAGCTCTATCCTCTGCAAGGATAGGCTGGGGCAGCTTAACTTTCTCACCCCACTCAGTGCGTACAGCCATTGACTTTGGATCTTCAGCAATTACCCTCATGACATCATCGGCCATTCTTCTCAATTCATTTGGATCAGGACCATTTATTCTCAACTGAATCTTGCCACCCTCTCCGGGACCAAGAAGGAATTTCTTCACATTAACCACAGCATCGGGAAACATACCTTCCAAGTCATTCTGCACCTGCGGTATAATCTTACCAATAACGTTATATCCATTTACCGAAACAAGAATGTTGGTATATTGTGTTGAAGCGTCTACAGGTACTGAATAAACCAGTAAAAACCTGGGGTGACCAGCACCAATTGCTGAAGCTACCTGAGTTACACCATCAAGCTTACGAAGATATTCCTCCATCTCCGCAACATACTTTTCCGTTTCTCGAATATGCGTACCTTCACGGAACTGGCATTCTACTATAAATTGAGGCATGGTTGAGTTAGGGAAAAACTGTTGTGATACAAATCCAAATCCAAATAAAGCAGCAGCAAATGTGCCAATGACTACGGCAATACTGATATAGCGCATTCGAATTGCCAGGCCGAGAAAACCTCGGTATAGTTGATAAAACTTTCCTCCATAGGGATCCTTCTTTACACCTTCCTGCTGACCAGATTTCTTCCCTAAAACAAAATTTTTAGTTATTAATGGTGTTACTGTCACGGCAGTTAGCCATGAAAGAGAGAGGGAAATGAGAATCACGTAGAATAAGGACCTGCAGTATTCACCCGTGCTATTATCCATTCCTCCTATGGATGCAAAGGCAAGAACTGCTACCACTGTAGCACCAAAAAGTGGGATGGAATTTTGTCCGACTACTTCCTTTGCAGCCTTCATACCATCCATTCCCTGCTCCATCCGCACCTTCATCCCGTCAACCACAACAATGGCATTATCAACCAACATTCCCAAAGCGATGATAAGCGCTCCAAGGGAAATACGTTCCAAAGTAATCTGATAATATCCCATCACCATAAAAGTTGCGGCAATTGTCAGTACTAGGATAAATCCAATGATCAGTCCGGATCGCAATCCCATAAAAAAGAGTAATACGACAATTACAATGGCTACTGCCTCAACAAGGTTGATAACAAAAGAGTTTACCGCCTTGGTCACCGACTTGGACTGCATGGCAACCTCATGCAGCTCCATGCCAAGGGGAATTTCTCCCTGCAATTCATCTATTCGTTCAAGAACTCCATTCCCCATTGTAACTGCGTTTCCGCCTGATATTGTTGAAATGGCAATGCCAATTGCAGGCACACCATTTAGCCTGAGAAGAGTCTTCGCTGGATCAACATAATCACGCACAACCGCTGCAACATCACGCAGATAAATGAGCTTGCCACCCTTTGAGGCGATAAAAAGATCATCAAAATCTTTCTCTGACTTGAACTCACCGGTAGGCTTAATCGCCATATACTCCGCGCCAATCTTTATATGTCCGGCAGAAACAGGCAGATTCTTTGCCTGCAAGGCATCGAAAATCTCTTGTTGTGTAATACCAAGAGAAGCCATTTTATTACGCGACAATTCCACATAAATGGCCTCGCTCTGCTCCCCAAAAAAGGTAACCTTTTTTACATCCTGGACGACCAAAAGCTCTCGCTTAAGCAACTCGGCAACATCTTTCAGCTCTGCATACGTATACCCTTCACCTGTCAAGGCAAAGTATACACCGTAGACGTCTCCAAAATCATCGTTGACAATTGGAGGACCAGCTCCAGGTGGGAGCTCTGGTATCACGTCAAGCACTTTGCGGCGCATCTCATCCCAAACTGCTGGAAGCGCATTTTTATCATAGTTATCTTTAATTTTGACTTTTACAACCGACATCCCCCTGGACGAATAGGACTCCACTCGTTTGAGTTGACCAAGCTGTTGCATGGCTTTTTCTATCTTTTCAGTTACCTCTTTTTCCACCTCTTTAGGAGAAGCTCCCGGATATGGGGTGGCAACCACTGCATCTTTTATAGCAAACTCGGGATCTTCTAATCGTGGCAGTCCCTGATAAGCAAGAAAACCCAGTACCAGAACTACCACAGTCACAGTCCAGGTTATGACTGATTTTTGAATGGAAAATTCTGCAATATTCATAGGCTATTTACCCTCTCGCTGATTTTCCCATGGACGAACCTTCATGCCCTCCTGCAGCAAGCGCACTCCAGAAACTACAATATCCTCACCACCCGTGAGTCCGGCGTTTACAACAACGTCACCTGTCCCCTGAAGTTGTCCAATACTGACCAGCGTTCTCTTCACGGTCATACTCGTCTGATCCAAGACCCAGACATAGTTTTTGTTATCAGCATCATTGAGCAACGCAATCGCCGGAATAACTATCTCATTTTCTCCTTGCTCCCTGTCAGACGCCGTAACTGTAACCTTGGCTGTCATACCGGGAAAGATATTTGCCTCCTTTGGCTGTGCCATGCTGAGGACAACCTGGTAGGTCTGCGTTGCAGGATCTGCATCGGTGGAATACTCTTTGGTTTCCAAAGGATAACTTACTCCTGCTGCTGCATCAAACTCGGCAATTACTTCAACTGGCCCACGCCGTTTAAATTGCGCCATTATCAGCTCAGGAACATCAATGAGAATTTCTAATTGATCAATCGCCTGTAAATAGGCGATTGGTTGTTTCACCTGTACTTTTTCAAAGTTCTCCACATATCTCTTGGCTATAACCCCATCGAACGGTGCTTTAAGGGTGGTATCCTGTAGAGCGTTTTTTGCATCGGCCAGTTGTGCCCGGGCAATTTCACGGGAAGCCCTAAATCTATCAAAATCAGCCTTGGATACTTGCCGTTTGGAATACAACTCTTTATAACGATTAAATTGCTGGTCGGCTTCGAGTGCCCGAGCCTTAGCCTCATTCACTGTTGTCTGAAAGTCTCGCTGGACTATTTGAGCGATTAAATCACCCTTTTTTACCAGCTGCCCTTCATCGATAGGCAATTTCTCTAGCGGCCCGGAAACCTTGAATGACAATTCCGAGCGTTGTGCAGCCCTAACTCTTCCCGGCAGAGACATGGAAAAAATCTCCTGACCAATTTGTACGCTATAGAGTTTCACAGGTTTTATTGGTTCTGCTTTTGGAAGTTCCTCTTTTTCCTTGCATCCCAAAAGCAAAAGTGGGACGCAGACAATGAGGAAAATACACCAATAACTCAGATGGAAAGACTTGTTCATTTGGAACGCGTTACGCATCATAAGGCCTCCAAAAACTTAGAATAATGTGTTTTCAGAAATGGAATAGTGATATTAGCTATGTAATGTATGTCTTACTTTAGCTAATTACAACTATCATAAATCATCAAATAATTATCACGTATACACTAAAAGCATGCAGTGAATTATAAACTTGCCACAGCAACCTTAAAAAGTTAGGCATGTAGCCATCAATTTTCTGAAAGTAAATATAGGAGGCCTTGTAACAAATTGTTAACAAGGCCAATATATAAAAGTCTTC
>CAZWVC010000039.1:0-15426 GCA_964637245.1 uncultured Desulfocapsaceae bacterium | reverse complement strand
AAATATAGGAGGCCTTGTAACAAATTGTTAACAAGGCCAATATATAAAAGTCTTCAAATTTACTGGAGAGTACTGGTGGCAATGCAATAACCGACTACTATTTCTTGTTGAGATATTTATTTTGCCAACCTCAAACCTGATCTAAAAGTACTATCTTCCATCATGGTTGCGATAAATAGAAAAGATTTCTCTCTTTCTTTGCGTTTAACTTCAGCACATTATCTTGTTACTGCACCACCTCAAACGGGGTATCTTTCTGTTTGAGATTTTATTTATAAGTACAGTTTTCCCCTGCACCCTCATTAACAAAAACATCAAATTATGCTTTGCTTTTCACCCTAAAATTGAGTGGATCAAACCTACACTGGTACAATCGTTGATCCACATATGCTTAAAGTGCGTTTTTCGATTTGATATTTGAAAATAGTTTTGATAGCATTTATTAACAATTATTATCGACTACAACAATGCAGCCATGAAAAGGAGTTCGTCTGATGTTTCAAGTGACCCATAGAGTTAAAATGTTAATTTGGTGCTTTTTTTTAGCTATTCTTGCATTCAGTTTTTATAAGGTTTTTCTCTCTGACCAAGCAGGAACACGTAACCTAACCCAAGTCGTCGCTATTTGTTCACTTCTGTTATTAAGTAACCTATTCCTTTTATATAAATACCATAGACTACAGCGTTTGAATTTTTATTTAGAAGGATCACTGGATGCTCTCGAAATACCAATTACCACTACAGATATGAATATGAAATGGGTTTTTATTAACGCGGTTACTGAATCCCTTTTAGCTCAACACAATCTCGATAAGAGAAGTGTGCTAGGAAAACATTGTTCTAACTGGCAGGCAGATATCTGTGAAACCGAAAACTGTGGAATTAGCAGCTTGCGCAATGGTAAGCCAAGAACTCACTACAACCAAGAGATTCCTGGTCAACCCTCAGTTCATATGCAGGTTGATACTCATTATATAATGGATGATAGTGACAAGAAGATTGGTCACGTAGAGATTGTGACCAACGTTGATACATTGAAACAGCTAAAAGCTGTGACAACTACCCTAACTCCAGCCTCAGAATCATTACATAACTTATCCATTAGCATGGCAGCTAACTCAGAAGAAGTCTCTTCAAAGTCTGAATCCATAACCACATCTTCAGAACAAATGGCGCAAAGCATGAATAGCGCTTCAGCCGCAATGGAACAATCATCAACTAATGTAAATATGGTTGCCGCTGCTGGTGAAGAAATGACCGCTACCATAAATGAAATAGCTGAAAATACCGAAAAAGCCAGATCGATAACCAAAGGTGCTGTCGAGCATGCCTCTGAGACTTCTGAGCAAGTTGACAAACTTGGTGATTCGGTAGGAGAGATTGGGAAAGTTGTAGAAACTATTCAGGAAATATCCGAACAGGTGAATTTGCTAGCTTTGAATGCAACCATCGAAGCAGCAAGAGCAGGTGACGCTGGAAAAGGTTTTGCCGTTGTTGCCAATGAAATTAAAGAACTCGCCAAGCAGACATCAGAAGCAGCCGGTCAGATCAAGGAGCGTGTGGGGACCTTTCAAAGGAGCACTGAAGGAACTGTTAATAGTATCAGTACTATCTCTCAAGTCGTTGGAGACATTAATGAAATTGTTTCTACTATAGCAACGGCTATTGAGGAGCAGACAGCAACCACAGCAGAAATATCCAGTAATATTGCTCAGGCTTCTAAAGGTCTCGTGGAAGTTAACGAAAATGTTTCTCAAAGTGCTGTTGTTTCTTCCAACATTGCACATGAGCTCTCCTCTGTGTCTCATGCAGTCACAGAGATAACATCTGGAAGCCTCGAGGTAAAAGATAATGCAGGTACATTAGCCGATTTGACGAAGAAATTGGAAACACTTGTAGCCGCCTAAAAAGGCAGGTAGTAAATTGTATTCCTTCTTCTGGTTTTAAAGTATTGTGTGAATGTATTAATAGCTATTGTCAGCAAGTATTTTCGCTTAATGTGGCAAGAGGGTTACCTCCTTAGTTTAGGTTGTTGGTTCGAACCTTTATCAAAACTGGTGACCCTTTTAGAAGCGTGATGTACAATTAGATCTGAACTACTTTAGTTTACCTTACTAGTGCATTGATTAATCATGCAGTTCTCCTTCTATTGCCAAAATAACCGTCTACCAGACAACAATTGAGGCTACTAGATCAATCACTCTAGGACACCACTCTAAACCCTATATCCCAGCCGCGAACATCCCTATAAAACTTGTGTTTCTTAAGAGATAATCCAGTAAATCAACCTTTCAAGTGAGAGTTATAATCTCCATATCCTCTATAGACACGCCTACACGCCTGCTCCAAGGAAATGGCCACACAATTAAATCACTGTTATTTAAACAACAGGTGAAATAACAAGAGTTTGCAGAGAATATAGGAATCTCTTAATACCTGTTTTATAGATGGAGAAGAGAAGGGAAGTGGCTTGACTGATATTTCATTTTTTATGTGGCAAGATCACTCCGGCACGGAGAGAATGCCTGAACTCAGTCTTGCCGACAAGGACGTTGAGATCCTTTGGTATATGTAAGCGAAAGTTGTAACCAGATGTTGAATAATACAGTTATGTTGGATGTGTATAAATATATAAACCCATCTTTTAAGCACTCTCTTGCTATTGGTGGATAACTAGAGTGGATCAAGATGGGCCTCAATAAAGAAGGCCTTGTAACAATATCTGTTAACAAGGCCAATATGTAAAAGCCCTAAAGTGGGCTGAAGAGTGCTGGTGGCGATGCAGGGAATTGAACCCCGGACACTACGGATATGAGCCGTATGCTCTAACCATCTGAGCTACATCGCCTTACGACAAGGGAAGAATAAATACCCTATTCAAAAAAGCGTGTCAATAACTTTCTTGATTGATATTCCCAAAATGTTAGCTCTCGGAAATAGCGTACAGAATAGAGGGTAGCTTAACATTTGGAACGACTCTAATCTTTCTTAAAATAAAAAAGAGGACTCCTTCTCAGGAACCCTCTTTGTATTACCAATCTCAGTTACCTGAGTCTGGGCGTAGGGGAATTACATCATTCCACCCATGCCGCCCATACCACCCATACCGCCAGGCATTGGAGGCATTCCGCCACCTGCTCCACCTTCCTCTGGAATCTCGGCAATGACGCACTCTGTGGTCAATAACATTCCGGAAACAGATGCAGCGTTCTGCAGCGCTGTACGGGTAACCTTGGCAGGATCAATAACTCCTGCAGCAATGAGGTCCTCATATTCTTCTGTTGCAGCGTTGAAACCGTTTGCACCTTCAAGAGTCTTGACATGCTCAACGATAACAGAACCTTCACGGCCTGCATTATTAGCAATCTGGCGAATAGGCTCTTCAAGAGCACGGAGAAGAATATTCTTTCCAAGCACCTGCTCACCATCAAGCTCAATAGCGGTAAGAGCTTCAAGGCAACGAATGTATGCTACACCACCACCAGGAACGACGCCCTCTTCTACTGCAGCGCGGGTTGCGTTGAGTGCATCCTCAACACGTGCTTTCTTCTCTTTCATTTCAATCTCGGTCGCAGCACCAACGTTAATTACCGCAACACCGCCAATCAATTTAGCAAGACGCTCCTGGAGCTTTTCGCGGTCATAATCAGAAGTGGTATCTTCGATCTGTGTACGGATCTGCTTAACACGTGCAGCAAGCTTTTCGGAATCGCCAGCACCATCTACGATTGTGGTGTTGTCTTTGTCGGTCACGATACGCTTACAAGTTCCAAGATCGTTAACAGTTACATTCTCGAGTTTAATTCCAAGATCTTCGGTGATAACCTGGCCACCGGTAAGAATTGCAATATCTTCAAGCATTGCCTTTCTGCGATCACCAAAACCTGGTGCTTTAACAGCAGCAACATTGAGGGTTCCGCGAAGTTTGTTGACAACGAGGGTTGCAAGGGCTTCACCATCTACATCTTCTGCAACAATGAACAGGCCTTTACCCATTTTTGCAACAGACTCAAGAACCGGGAGAAGATCTTTCATGTTGGAAACCTTCTTCTCAACGAGCAGAAGATAAGGATCTTCCATGGCAACTTCCATGCGATCAGGATCGGTCACGAAGTATGGAGAGAGGTAACCGCGATCAAACTGCATACCTTCTACTACATCAAGGGTGGTGTCCATGGATTTTGCTTCCTCAACAGTGATAACACCCTCTTTACCAACTTTGTCCATTGCCTCTGCAATAATGTTACCGATGGTCTCATCACTGTTTGCAGAGATGGTACCAACCTGAGCGATTTCCTTCTGCTCTTTGGTTGGGGTAGCTATCTTGGCAAGCTCATCCACAACAACGCCAACAGCCTTGTCGATGCCGCGCTTGATTTCCATTGGGTTGCCACCTGCAGCCACCAGCTTGGCACCTTCTGTGTATACTGCCTGGGCAAGTACTGTTGCGGTAGTGGTACCATCACCAGCTACGTCTGAAGTTTTAGATGCAACCTCACGAACCATCTGCGCGCCCATGTTCTCGAACTTATCTTCGAGCTCAATCTCTTTAGCAACGGTTACACCGTCTTTGGTGATGGTTGGTGCACCAAAAGATTTCTCAATCAGTACGTTGCGTCCTTTAGGACCGAGGGTAACTTTTACAGCGTCAGCAAGAGTGTTAATTCCAGTAAGAAGATTCTCACGGGCTTTAACACCATATTTAATCTCTTTTCCAGCCATTATCTTATTCTCCTTTTATAATCTTTCCCGTCAATTTACGGGTAGATATGAGGGTCAATTTTATTATTCAATAACACCAAGGATATCATCTTCGCGCATGATGAGATAATCCACCCCATCAAGTTTCACGTCTGTGCCACCATATTTAGAAAACAGAACACGATCACCCTCTTTTACTTGCAGGGCTACACGTTCTCCTTGTTCATTTGATTTTCCTGGACCTACCGCAACTACCTCGCCCTCTGCTGGCTTCTCTTTGGCACTGTCAGGAATGATGATTCCACCTGCAGTTGTTTCTTCTTCTTCCAGTCTCTTGACCAGGAGTCGATCATTTAATGGACGAATTTTCATTACTTCCTCCTATCTACCTTAAATTCTTCTATGAGCTGCCGGACATCGGCAAGCCTGTTAAAAATAAACCCGATTTCGGGTCGTTAATTTGGACTGGCCAAAATATATGGTTGGATTTTTAAAAATCAAGGGGCAACATTAAAAAAATACAACAACCTGATATTACGTGTTAATTACTGCTTTCTGTGATTTTTTTTCGGATCTTCTTACTCATTAGCTGGTTAGCAAACACGTACCGTCCAGCCATGTTCTTCATCTGCATGACCAAATTGGATTTTTTGCAGCTCGTTAAACAGCTTTTCAGCAAGAGTACCGGTTTTGCCATCATTGACAATGAATTGCTCACCCTGATAGTGGAGTTCTCCAACCGGCGAAATAACTGCAGCAGTGCCACTGGCAAAGATCTCTTGTAGGCTGCCATCCTGTATTGCTTCAATAACCTCGCCTATGGATATCCTTCTCTCAGTAACCTTAACATCCCAGTCAGCAGCAAGCTGCATCACCGAATCTCTGGTAATGCCATGGAGAATTGAACCTTCAAGCGGCGGGGTAATCAACTCATTATTGATGAGCAGGAAAATGTTCGATGTTCCAACTTCTTCTATGTATTTATGCTCACAGGCGTCAAGCCAGAGAACTTGGGTGTATCCCGCTTTTTTCGCCTCCTGAGAGGCTAGCAGTGATGCAGCGTAGTTCCCTGCCGTTTTAGCTTCTCCCACGCCACCGGCAACTGCTCTTACATACTTATCGGCTACGTGTATCTTCGTTGGGCTAAACCCTTCAGGGTAATATGCACCAACCGGACAGAGTATTATATAGAAATAGTACAAATCAGCAGGTCTGACACCAAGTGCCGGTTCCATGGCAACCATTGTTGGCCTGATATACAGCGAAGCTCCCGGTGCAGATGGCACCCAGTCCCGATCCAGATACAGTAGGGCTTTGAGGGCCTTCAAAACTTTCTCTAACGGCAGACGAGGCATGCACATGCGCACTGCCGAATCATTCATCCGCTCCAGATTATCCTTTGGTCTGAACAGAAAAATCTGATCATCTTTACCGCGATATGCCTTTAATCCCTCAAAAATAGCCTGACCATAGTGGAAAACCATGGCAGCAGGACTTACGGTAAAATCTTGAAATGGAGTGATCTCAGCACCATGCCATCCCTGTTGCTGACTCCACTTCATCAGAAACATATGATCTGTAAAATGTAAGCCAAAACCAAGATCATGCTGATCGGGCTTGGCCTTAAGCTGATCTTTGCTTGCTTTTTTTAATGTAACCTCAAGATCTTGCAACATGGAACGTCTCTCCTCAATGAGCAGTTATTTTCCTTTTCTAATTATTCGTAACATTATATACTCTGAGAATTCAGAGAACTCTAGCGCAACGAAGAGTGAAAAACCCATAAGATACCCCAGCATGCTTGGATAATGCAATGTTAATTACGCTATCATGGGAATAACAACACGATTATCTCCAAATGGCCATTAAACACACATCACCCGAAGAGAATCCACAAGGCCTCAGTTCCATGGGGGTGAAGTATTTTCTCATCGTTTTTTTCATCTCAATTTTTTTCCTTGGGAAAATTCTCTGGCCATTCTGGTCTATATTGGTGTTATCGTTTCTGCTTTCAAACCTTTTCCGACCAATTTACATATTTCTTATAAAAAAATTGCCTCCCAGTATTGCATCTGTGCTCACCTGCCTACTCATTATTGCCATAGTCTTTTTTCCACTATTATTTTTCACTTTGGCAATAACCGATGAGGCATTAAGCTTGTATCACTGGGGAAGAGATAGCCGGGTTGGGCTGAAGCTGCAACTTTTTATCCAGGAAAGCCCGCTTATTGAGAACCTTAGGGAATATCTCAAAGAATTTGGGTTTGATTTTAAACCTACACAGGTAACCGACTCTGTATCCTATATAGCCAAGGTCGGGGGGTTATTTCTCTATAATCAGGCAAGTAATTGGGCCGCGAATATCCTCCAGTTTGTTGTCCTCTTCTTCATGATGATTCTGGTTATCTTTTTTCTTCTTATCGATCAGCCCAAACTCGTTGAATTTATAATCAAGTTATCCCCTTTACCTGATGATGAAGACAGACTGCTGCTTGGCAAATTTGAAGAAATTGCAAGTGCAATTCTCAAGGGAAATGGTATTTGCGGATTGATTCAAGGTATACTCGGTGGGGTTGTCTTCTCAATCCTTGGCCTGAATTCTCCTATCCTCTGGGGTGGAGTAATGACAATACTAGCCTTTCTCCCTATCTTTGGCATAGGTCTGGTTATGATTCCTGCTGCTGTTATTCTGGCAGTTAATGGCAGTGTGGGGCAAGGAATATTTCTCTTTGTTTTCTATCTGGTTCTTTCTCTTTCCATGGAATACATATTCAAACCTAAACTGGTTGGCGACCAGGTTAAAATGCATACTTTATTGGTATTTCTATCAATCATTGGTGGCTTGAATGTATATGGTGTGATAGGCATAATTTATGGTCCATTGATAGTTACAGCCTTTCTTACCCTCACTGAAATTTATCTGAAAAAATACGATGCCTATGTCCAGAAAAACTGATTGGTAGTTATCCTGTAAGAGGATAAAAACACACCACTCTAATCCGCATACAGCATCAGCAATCACGCAGATTTCTGGCTTTATTTGCCGGTTTGGATACGATTCAAGATAAAGAGAGAGCAGGTTTCAACAATGTTGCACCAGATAAGATTTCTTTTGGGACTGATACTTCTAATGCTTGTCACGGCATGTATCGCAAACAAGAAAACCGTTAACATGCGGCTTGATGATGATATGCTGTTGTTCGATCATCCGCCTCTGGCATTACAATTAAAAGCAGAGGTGAAATCAGTCGAGAAGGAAAAATCTCCCCGTAAAGTCTTCTTTACAGATGAAAAAGCAAGCCCTTTGTTTATCGAGTTCTTCAAGACTTCAGAAGGCAATACACTCCAGTTCTATTATGATCTTAAATATATCGCGCAGAATAACAATTTTATCTATGTGGGACCGGTTTACTTCGACGATAAGGAATGGGCAAAGGTTATGCATGCCGATGTGGAAGGATTTCTGACATATGGATACATAACCCTGAAGGAAGATCAATTCCTCTATGTATATATGGTAGAAGGACTTGGCCCTCAGAGGGTGCAGCCTTTCGTTAAATATCAGCATACCAGGAAGATTCCAGAAGAAGCAGAAGAATATATTGATGCACGCTTTCGTAATTTCAATAAATTTTCTTCCATCCGCTATTAAACCTCCCATGTAGCTGCATTCTACCACATCGGCTCTGCCTGTGTGATGTTCCAATCTACGCATGCCAGCATATCAATACCATCATTAACCGGGATTTGGAGAAATGACATAACGTGCTGGAGTGCCTATTTCTATACCAACCCTAATATTTCTTATATGATTTCAGGACCATATAGAACTTAATTATATTTCGATGTATTACGGGTGTTGCAAAACCAATCTCCAATGGTACAAAGTGTACTGTACATTATTGACAGTAGTATTCACCCTTCGGGCTCGTGTAATATCCTGGCTGACAGAATGACAAACCCCAGAGACATCCATTAGCAAAGGTGTCAACATGACCTTAATGAACACACGTACCACGATTCTTAATGAGGGAGCTGAAGAAGAAAAGCGTCAGGTTATTTTTGAGCCCTTCTACACCTCTAAGGAAAATGGCACAGGCCTGGGACTCTCAACTGCCGGATGACTACTGACAGAACTTGGGTATAAAGTTATCCTGGCAGAGGGCGGGAGCCACGGGATTGAAACCTTTAGCCAATAGCAGGATGAAATTGGTATCGTTCTGCTGATATGATTATGCCTGATTTGGATAGAGCCGACTATTTTACCAAACTTAAGGAAATTAATCTCCACGTTCAAACTATAAACCCTTCTGGTTTTGCCAAGACCTCACGAACCGAAGAAACGGAAAGACAGGGTGCTGCCAGTTATCTGCAAAAACCTTACCCTGCCTATGTGTTCAGTAGGGCAATCCTCCAGTGTTGGAGAGGTACAAATAAGATCACATGAACTTATCCGTAACTCTCTGATGCTTTAATAAGTTTCCATTTTTAAAATCAACTCTACTATTAATATGATGCTTAGAAATTATTATGTGTGAATTATGCAGATCTATTCCCGATTATTCCGAGAGCAACTAAGTCGCAAACACAATTTTTAGAGATGCCTATCTTGCGAATACACCTAAAAAAGGTTTTACTCAAAAAATTTATCTAAAAAGATGGCCGTGACTTCCTTTTAGATTCTTCAAAAAAACATTTACAAATTAGACCATTACCCCATTTATGTAGGTAATTTTACCTACTGAGTTCTAGGTATTTTCCTCAATTGTAATACTTCGTAAACTTATGATACAACTGAACATGGTTTATCAAAAAACCATGTTATATGCTGAGTGGGAAGAAAATAACTACTGGAGTTCAATAAAGCATGACTAACACATGAGCCCCGCCCCTGATAGTGGTGAATCTTTGGACTATCAGGAGCCCTCTAGAAAGGTTTGCTCTTAACTCTCTTTGTAGAAACCCATTGACGTTCCAAAGGCTACTGATATTTGAAGGCATCACGAGATTTACCCGAATCTTTCAGTTGCACTTAATGTTATACAGTCGCCACGCCTTTACTATAAAGGACAAGACCCTTTGGGGGAAGGTATCATGTCTGACAAGATTGGTTTTTTAGTCTATCTATGGTTCATACCACTTTTACTGCAGCTCGTATTACCATTATTAATGCTGATAGTGTGGTTATTTTATAGACTTACAAAGTTTTTTGCTACCCGCGGTACTACGTCACCAGCCATCAAAACCATTGAAAGAAGGGCATATCCCAGAATAGCAGGAGAACTTCTTGGTGCTGTTATTGCCGATAGCAACGGTAAGATAGTTGGCAGGGTTAAAAATATCTCAACTTCAGGGATATGCGTTACTGGTTTTCCTAAAAACGCTGTTAAAATCCAGAAGGAATTAACCCTGCGGACTGGAGAGAATAATGCCTTCCAATTGCTGATCAAACCTCGCTGGGTGCAAATGAAGAGGACCGGCAAGGTCTTTGGGGCTTCAATTCTCAATCACCCCGTCGGCTGGCCCATCATTGCTCGCCCAGCTGGGTAAGCTATGATACAATAGTTTACGTAGTGTTCCTATATTCCCAATCGCATGTGTTTGTGGATGTTATTTGCCTAGGCGTCTCTTTAGGTATTCTATGATATCATCACTTTCATACATGGATACATCACCATCTATGAGAAAAGGAACCATAGCTTTTCCACCGGTATTTTGGACTACCAATCTACCTGGTTTACCAGGTGCGCCATCAACAATGGCATAATCAACACCTTCCTTTAATTCCATTGAATCTGCTGCTTTCAACACCTTCTGACAAAAAGGACAACTATCCCACAAATAGAGTTGTATCATTACTTGTTCCTCTGAAGCAAACGGGATCAGGTGCGAATACCTGTACCCTTTTTTAACAGATATAGGTTGGTGGAGAAAAGAAGGACTGAGAAGAGCATCAGCATACCAACACCAGCCCATATGCTGATATCGGAAATCCCCAGAAAACCATAGCGAAAACCACCTATCATATAGACAATGGGGTTCGCCTTAGAAACAGTCTGCCATACCTCGGGCAGCAGAGATATAGAATAGAATACTCCGCCCAGGTAGGTAAGAGGGGTGATTACAAAGGTTGGGATAATGGAAATATCATCGAATTTTTTGGCAAATATTCCATTGATCATCCCCGCCAATGAAAAAACGAAGCTGGTGAGGAAGGCAAATAGGACAGTGTAAAATAGGCTGAACATTGGTAGACGCACAAAAAAGAGACTCACCAGCGATACCAGAAAACCAACACTCAATCCACGGGTCATCCCACCGGAGACATAGCCCAGAATAATCACCCAGTTCGGCGTGGGACTTACCAGAAGTTCTTCAATATTACGTTGGAACTTGGTACTGAAAAAACTGGAAACAGTATTGGAGTAGGAGTTGGTGATTATCGACATCATGATAAGACCGGGTGCAATAAAAGCCATATAGTTATAGCCGCCGATATCACGCAGTTGGGAGCCGATAAAACTCCCGAAAATAATAAAATAGAGCGTCATGGTGATCACCGGCGGTACCAAAGTCTGCACCCAGATGCGGAAAATCCTGATCATTTCCTTTCGCGCAATGCTGCTCAGTGAAATCAGGTTTGCTCTCATGATTCCACCATTTCTATAAAGAGTTCTTCCAGCCTGTTGGTCTTGTTGCGCATGCTTTCCACATGGATATTGTGGCGATCAAAGTGATCAAAAATCTCGTTAATCGACTGGGCCTTGGTTTTGGTGACTTCAATGGTGTTCTCATCGACCAAGGAAAATACCGTATTTTCCATCTGTTCCAGGTTCATTATGGGGTTAATCGTCTCAAAAAGGAAGGTTTCTGTATCAAGCTTACGCAGCAACTCCCGCTTGCTGGTATTCTCAATAAGTTCACCATGATTGATTATTCCTATACGGTTGCAAAGTCGTTCTGCCTCTTCAAGGTAGTGCGTGGTCAAGATGATAGTGATACCTTCTCGGTTAAGTTCCTCCAGAAACGTCCACATACCTCTCCGTAGTTCCACATCGACTCCAGCGGTTGGTTCATCGAGGATAAGCAGCCGTGGTTCATGAACAAGCCCACGGGCGATCATTAAACGCCGTTTCATTCCCCCGGAAAGCTCCCTTGCCGTGGTAAAGCGCTTCTCCCACAGTCCTAGTTTATGTAGATATTTTTCCGTATTCTGCATTGCATCCTGCCGCGGCATGCCGTAATAACCTGCCTGCTGGATGACAATGTCCTGAACTTTTTCAAAAATTGAAAAATTGTACTCCTGGGGAACCACACCAATCATACGTTTTGCCGCGGGAAAATCGAGATCTACATCAATGCCGAAAACCTTTACCGTCCCCGATGTTTTGGTTACCAGCGAAGTCACGATGCCGATAGTTGTCGTTTTACCGGCCCCATTGGGACCGAGCAAGCCGAAAAACTCTCCCTCTTGCACATCAAGGGTTATACCCCTGAGTGCCTCAAGTCCACTACCGTAGGTCTTGTGCAGGTCTGTAATTGACAGTGCATTCATCTGTTGTTCACGAGGTCAATGAAATATTCAACAATCTCTTCAGCCAGGGATCGACCTTCCAGTTCAGATACCTGAATGATGCCAGTTGGACAGGTGATATTAATTTCTGTAAGATTTTCTCCTATTAAATCAAGACCAACGAAGTGAATGCCATGTTTGACCAACCATGGACCAAGCTTCTCAATGATTTCTTGCTCACGGGGTGTGAGTTCGGTCTTGAGTGCGTCACTATTGGCAAAATTTGCATGATATCCCTGTTTGGGCCGCCTCAGAGCTGCACCCAGAAATTTGTCGCCCAGCATTATCACCCGTTTATCTCCCTGATAGACGCTGTCGAGAAATTTCTGCACCATCACAGGCTGTCTCCCCCTGTTTGTATAGGAAAGCACCACTTCATGGTCCTGGGGAGAAATCAATCTCACCGATTTACCCTGAAAACTGTCCAGGGATTTGACTACACAGCTGCCATGTTTGGTAAGAAAGTCCCCAATCACTTTGCTATCGGAACTCACCACCGTAGGCGGCATATACTCAACAAAGGGCAGAGCTATAAGCTTTTCATTAAAATCACGCAGGGACGACGGGCTATTCACCACCAAAGTGCCCGACAGTGATAGCATGTGGGTGGCATAATGGAATGCCAGATCATAAGGAGGTTCCTTACGCATCAGGACAAGATCATAGTCCGCCAGTCGGTGCTCCTGCACTCTTCCCTCTGCATCCTCAGCTAAAACAGCCGCATGTGTTTCAAAGTACAGTTTCTCTATGGTTGCGGTATCAACAGGAATATTCTGAGAACGAGCCTGATTAATTAGAGCTATGGATGTATCCGTTTTTGACACAAGTCCTTCAATTGGATCAAGCACTACAAGCCATCTCATATTTTCTCCCCTCAGTCTCTTAAGATATTATTTATGGAACAGGTCATTAATTACCTCAACTTTAGTTCCTTATATACTTATTTTTGACAATTTACAGAAACGATACTGTATCCAAACTTGGATGCCTATTAAACCTCACCCTTTAACAGAATGAATGTACTTCTAAAAAGACTCATGCAATAATTGGTTAAGATCTATGTTAATGTGCGAATGTATGCATGCTGACCAACAAGGTCAAGTTGCTAAGCTAAGTGCAAGAATCAAAGACAAATGATGTTAACATCTTAATTGCATTTTAGCGAACATGGTAAAAAATACCCTGTACTATTTTCTAAAGATAAGCAGATAAGCTAGGCATACCGACTAAAAAAAGATCTTGCCTCTATGACAATATATTGTAAAATGCGCACCTTTCGCAGAAGAGGTACGCATGTGCGTCACCACACATGCTGTTTGAGATACAAAGAATTATTCGGGTTCCCTCACCCCGATAACCAAAAAGGAAAATCATGCTAGCTCTCACCACAGCGCAGACCAGACGTGCACTTTTTATCCTGATCACATTCCATATTTTCATTATCGCTGCCAGCAATTACCTGGTGCAGATACCTTTTCAGGTTTTTGGGTTGCATACTACCTGGGGTACATTTAGTTTTCCCTTCATTTTTCTGGCAACCGACCTCACTGTGAGAATATTCGGTGCTGCTCAAGCACGAAAGATAATCTTCGGTGCAATGCTACCAGCCTTGGCAATTTCCTACCTTGTTTCAGTGTTGTTTTTCGAAGGTAAATTTCAAGGTCTTGCTGGCTTTGCTGGTTTAGATACCTTTGTCTTTCGTATCGCTATTGCCAGTTTCATTGCCTATATACTGGGCCAGCTGCTTGATATTAGGGTTTTTGCTAAACTCCGGAAAAATGAGCGATGGTGGGTTGCACCTTCAGCCTCTACAGTACTCGGCAATCTGCTCGACACTATTATTTTTTACTCCATAGCCTTCTACGCCAGCACCGATACTTTTATGGCGGCTCATTGGCCGGAAATTGCCACTCTTGACTATGGTTTTAAGATATTTGTCTCCATTCTCCTCTTTTTGCCACTGTATGGTCTATTGCTACGTTATCTGACGGAAAGGATATTGACAGATAAACATGCTCATCTTGCTGCGTAAAGCACCATAGCTGGCTGTTGGTAGTTATCGCGGCACAATATATAGGTAATCCAACCCTCGGCTCCTAAGCTTTGTATTTTGTTAGGTGAATTGTCCTCAACATGGCAACCCTGACGGTGTTCTGCTGAATTACCAGGTCTAAACGTATTAGCTCAAAAATAATTCGCACGCTGTCAAATTATCCCCACTCCCATTTGCCCTATTCCTCGCGTTCAATAAAACTGGTATGATATATTTACCGACAACCACTCCTCAATCAAGAAAGTGTTTTCCAGCTTTTTATAAGGAGAAAACATGTCCTTTAAAACCAAAAAGTTCACCTTTTATATCAGTATTACTACCCTTTCGCTTATTACAGTTTTGGTGCTCACATCTCTGTTTCTCTGGGTCAGCCACAGAGAAAGTAAAACTGCGGCTATTAATACTGCTGATAATCTCTTTTCCGAGATTAACACCAAAACAATGGAGCGTTATGAGAATTCCTTGCAATCAGTATCACTTGTCGCAGGTTTGGCTAACCGTATGCCTGGCTTTAATATCGCTTCACGTGATGGTGATATCTCGCATGTAAGCTTGCAATATCTGCTTGAGGCTTCGAAACATCATGAGTTTTATGTGCACTGACAAAAATATAGATGCTGAGCTTTTCATTTTATTCCTGCAAAGCGGCGTCTACAGGCAATATGGTGATCGGTATCTTGATCAAGCTCAGGTAGACAATGTGAATATTGAACATTACCTCTACTCAGCTGCAACCTAAAAATTCTTTGCTGATCATTAAAGCAGCAAGCGGATTATCATGAAAAAAAATACTCTTCTCACCCTACTGCTTTCTGTATTTATTGCATTTCTGGGCATTGGTATCATTATCCCCATCATGCCGGTCTTTGCTACTGATCTGGGAGCTTCAGGTTTTGCCTTGGGGATGATTATTGCAGCTTTTTCAATTACCAGAGGATTACTCCTACCCATTGTAGGTAATCTCTCGGATAAATACGGCAGAAAGAACTTTCTCGCCTCAGGATTGGTCATTTACGGTATTGTTGGACTACTCATACCATGGGCTGCGAGCGTTGATCAGCTTATCGGAGCGACCAAGGTGGTCATTCTTGATGGCGGC
>CAZWVC010000038.1:0-20257 GCA_964637245.1 uncultured Desulfocapsaceae bacterium | reverse complement strand
GGAATAGTCATATCTCACCTTCGTTTCGGTAAAACGATTCAGTCCCCCATGATACCTGGGCGTGAAGCTGATCTGGTAATTGCCCTGGAAAGACACGAGGCTATTAGAGGCGCAGATGTTGCCCTGCGCGACGGTGGCACTCTAATTTACTACAATACGGTTCTCCAGCCATTAGGAGTTCGCTTGGGTACGGATAAGGAAATATCCGAGGAACAAATCCAAAAATATTGCGATAACAGAAATATCAAGGCCATTGCAGTGAAAATGGATGGTATTAGTGATCCTCGCATGCAGAATATTGCAGTGCTCGCTGTAACCAATAAAAACGGGCTTATCCCGGGTGTTAAAGAGAAGCACCTCATCAAGTCCATGGAAGATCTCATGACTGGCCCCATGCTAGAGAGCAATATTGAACTCTTCAACTCCTTCTGAGGAAGCAGGCTACACAGAATCGATTCGCAGAATAACTTGAGAATGGCAAAGAAAGCCATATATTAGAGCAGTATGTTTAATTTACCGAAGTCAAGTATAACCTTTTTTCACCATATGGCCGCTGTGAACGTGATTCCATTATATTCTGCCACCATAATCTTTTAAGGCAGTTCGACAAGTCCTGTGAATACAACAAGCCTAGAAAAACAGAGGAGCATAAAGCAGACGGCCACTCAAGCACCCTCAATAGTTCAGCTCCTAACCCATATTACACCGCTTTTCAAACAATATAAACTTCGATTGATTCTTGGGTTTTCCGCTCTTCTCGCGGTAGATTTCCTCCAACTTACCATCCCAAGAATACTAAAAAAAGGTGTTGACAGTCTGGCTGCCAATGTTGCTACTCCAGGTATCCTTATTCGTTATGCTGTATTCATCCTGTTAATTGCCCTTTTTGTTGCTCTTCTCAGATTTGTCTGGCGTTATACCATTATAGGTTTTTCCAGGTTTCTGGAAAGGGCAATTCGTAACCGCATATTTGCCCGCATCCTTACCATGGACATGGCTTTTTTTGAAAAAAGGACCACTGGTGATATCATGGCGCATGCATCAAATGATCTCACCGCTGTCCAAATGGCCTGTGGTATGGGGATAGTTGCTGCTGTTGATGCTACGATAATGACCATCGCCGCAATTGGTTTTATGAGCGTGATTCATGTCAAACTTACTATATTGGCACTTTTACCCATGCCTTTCCTTGCTTTTTTCACGCGAATACTCTCAGCCAAGTTGCATCGCCGTTTCAATACAGTCCAGGAACAGTTTTCTCTGCTGACAGAATTTACCCGGTCGACTCTGGTTTCGGTAAAACTGATAAAAGCCTACACAATGGAAAAATTCCAAACCAGAGAGTTTGATAAACTTGGCCGAAAATATGTTAGAAGTAACCTCCAGGTTGCCGGGGTACAAGGACTAATGTTTCCCATTGCAACGCTGGTGGGGAACATGGGAATGCTGCTTATTCTCTTTTTTGGTGGACGTCTGGTTATCTTAGGTGAAATCACCATGGGTGATTTTGTCGCCTTTATCACCTATCTCTATATGCTAATCTGGCCAATGATGGCCATAGGCTGGGTGACAAATTTAGTTCAAAGAGGTATTACCTCTCTCACCAGAATCGATAACCTGATACAGGAACAGAGTCTATTACCCGACCCAGCTGATGAGGGCCTTAGCATTGATCAGCCACGTCTGGAAATGCGTTCGTTGACCTTTACCTATCCGACAGCTGAGCAACCGGTTTTACAGGATATCAACCTTACTTTCAGTCCAGGAATACTTGGCATTACCGGGAGAACTGGCAGCGGCAAATCAACTATCTGTAAAATTCTGGCAAGGTTGTACCCAGTGGCCGACAATTCCCTCCACTTCGAAGACAGGGATGTTAATTCTCTCTCACTTGATACACTACGGTCACATATCGGTTATGTTGCCCAGGAACCAACTCTATTTTCTGACACTGTTGCAGCCAACATTAAACTGGCAGTTCCGGATGCCTCCACCGAACAGGTGGAAAATGCCGCAAAACTTGCCGCAATTCATCATGATATCTTGAACTTTCCTGAAAAGTATCAAACGATTATTGGAGAAAGAGGAGTCAAACTTTCAGGAGGCCAGCGGCAACGCCTTGCCTTAGCTCGGGCAATCCTGGTAAATCGACCAATTTTGATAATCGATGATGGTCTATCTGCTGTAGACGTAGAAACAGAACATGAGATATTTGCCAAACTCCGTGAGCATTTACAGGGAAAAACAGTGGTCATCGTCTCCAATAGGCTGAAAATGCTGTCCATGACCGACCGTATTGTCATACTTGAAGAAGGTAAAATTGTTAATGAGGGCAGTCATGATCAGCTCCTACTGGAAAATCAATTTTACCAAACGATGTATGAAAAACAGATGCGTGAAGATGCCAGTAGCAGGAAAATAGAGGAATGAGAAATTTCGGCTACGAAGAAGACGACCATACCAGTCCATTAGGTGATTCTCACCTGTGGTTGCGCATTTTTGGTTATTGCAGACGTCATCTTATTCCACTGACAGGGGCCATAGTTCTTTCGTTGATGATCACCGTTGCTACGCTGGGACTACCGTATCTCATTCAAACCGGCATTGATGATTACATTACCAATTCACAGATCAGCATTGCAGAACGCCTTGATGGTATTACATCAATAAGTGTTATCTTTTTTGCGCTTGTCCTCGCCTCACTTGTTGCCACATTCTTTCAGGTTGTTGCCCTTGAGTGGATCGGACAATCGATCATGCACCGAATTCGCCAAGACCTCTTTGCGCATATGCTGGGACTTGATCCACCTTTTTTTGATACAAATCCTACAGGAAGACTGGTCACCAGGCTGACAAATGATATTCAGAACATGCATGAGATGTTCACTTCTGTGCTGGTTACCATTTTTAATGACCTCCTGAGGATTGCAGGAATCCTCGTCGTGCTTTTTCACATGAATTTCCGACTGGCATTATTGATGTGCGTTTTTGTTCCTGTATCAATTGTCATAACCAAGTTCTTTGCTAAACTGGCGAGAGTAGAGTTTAGGAGAATACGCAGTCAGCTAGCAAAATTGAACAGCTTTCTTTCTGAAGCCATTTCTGGCATGGCGACACTTCAACTTTTTGGCAGGGAGAAACAAAGCAGAAAGAACTATGAGGAGCTGAGTCAAGGATACCTCGAGAGAAACCTCCAACAAATCAAGTTATTTGGTACATTTATGCCACTTACGGAGTTTATGAGCTCTATGGCCATAGCGCTGATACTCTGGTATGGTGGTTCCGAAATACTCAAAGAGCAGCTCACTCTTGGTCAACTGGTTGCATTCCTTTCCTATATGCGCCTCTTTTTTCAACCCCTGCGAGAACTTGCCCAGAAATATTCACTTGTACAATCGGCAATGGCCTCTGCAGAGCGTATTTTTCAGCTCTTTGATACCAAAAGTTCCCTGGCCATTGCAGATAACCCAAGTGATTCAAGGGTGATACGAGGTGCTGTTCACTTTGATACAATCGAATTCAGCTATGACGAGAAAAATCCCATAATTAAAGGGATAAATCTGCACATTGAAGAAGGTCAAACAGTCGCTCTTGTTGGTACTACAGGATCTGGGAAAACAACACTTGTCAATCTGCTGCTCAGGTTCTACGAACCGCAAAAAGGGCTGATAACTATTGATGGAACAAATATCAACACATTTTCCTTGACAGACCTGCGTCAGCTTGTTGGTGTCGTTTTACAGGATATTTTTATTCTCCAGGACACCCTGTTTGCTAATATTGTCATGGATACCGGTACCACTCGTCAACAGGTGGAGAGGATGCTTGACCACACTGGCATGGAACGGTTTGTCAAGAAATTGCCAAAAGGTCTGGATACTATGATAGGTGAAGGAGGCCAACAACTCTCAACCGGAGAGAAACAACTATTAGCGTTTACCAGAGTATTGTGTCGGAACCCTGTCATTCTTGTACTGGATGAAGCTACAGCTGCAATTGACACAGAGTCAGAGAATATTTTGGAGCAGGCTATCGAAGATATTTTCCATAATCGTACCTCTCTGGTAATAGCCCATCGTCTCTCCACCATCCGCAGAGCAGATAGAATCGTTGTCATGGAGAGAGGGAGGATCGTTGAACAGGGAAGTCATGCCGAACTTATGCAGGGCAATGGACATTACGCCGAACTCGTGGAAATGGATCTCAAAGCAAATGGCGTATAATTTTCAATTCCCGATCGCATTCCAAGGAGTGAAGTCAATTGCCATCTTCACCAATTAATAATTCCTTATAATGACCGTGAGACAACCACATCAATCGGACAATTACATAGACATTTGGTTCATGTCAAAAAAAAGGGGAACCTGGGGTGTCCCAGATTCCCTTAAATAGTGCAATCACATCCCTTGAACCAGCACCCAAAAGAATAATTAAAAGGTGAGTTACTTCACTATCAATTCTTCAATCATTTGAGCTGCTGGATGAGGATATCATTTCTTATTTAGGTATTACTACTGTGTCGATTACATGGATGATACCGTTACTGCATTCTATGTCAGTTTTGGTTACCTGGGCTTTATCAATCATGACTTTGCCTCCATCAGCCTTAACCATAAGACTGGCTCCATTAACGGTCTTTGCTTCACTTAATGAAGTGACATCTTTAGCCATCACTTTTCCAGGAACAACATGATAGGTGAGGATTGATTGCAATTTGCTTTTATTTTCTGGCTTCAGCAAATCCTCTAAAGTTCCAGGAGGCAACTTTGCGAACGCCTCATCTGTGGGAGCGAAAACAGTGAATGGACCGTCACCCTTTAAGGTCGGGACTAGATCCGCTGCTTTAATTGCAGCCACCAAGGTATTAAAGCTACCAGCTCCTGCGGCAGTATCTACTATATCTTTTTTTGCATGACTCATAGCCATAGCCAGAGAAACTGTACAAAATAATGCAACAATAGTCATTACGATTTTTTTAGTATTCATTGTATAAACCTCCATTGGGTTAAATGAATAAAGAATCATCGGTGAACTTGGCCAGGAATTCATTAAATTAAGCTCAGCGATGATAGGTATAAACTGATTGTAAAGCTGAGTGTGGATTTGTCAATACTTGTCAAAAATCCACCTTAGAGCTGCTGATTTACCAATATAGAATTATTAATGGACCCACAAGATCCTTGTATATAGAATTTTATAAAATTAGTATATTATCTTAATCTTTTAGTACTAGTTCCTACATATTGCATAATCTATATAGAGTTACAGCATAAAAAAATCCCTGCGCGAGAAATATTGCAGGGATATATATGGAATAGCGCTTCGCTATGTTATTTACCAGGTGTCACCAAGAACTAAACTGAGGTCAGTACATCTATCTTTTTGACCTTGAGTAAGCCCATCTTTTGGATCAAAGCCCTTTACATCTTCAGCATAACAAGAATATTCCTTTCCATCTTTGTCATGTACAAAAATCATTTTCTGATATTCTTTTGAAATTATTTCGCCTCTCATGCTCATGATATGCTCCTTTGGAAGTCTTTTACGTGAGTCTATTTTTTATTGAGTGAGACACAATCAATGTTTTTTGGGTGTTACTGTTAATTTCAGTTATACGGTGTCTCGTTGTTAACTAAAATGATATGTCACAACACCAACGATTCAATAGAAGCAAAAAGGGGGTTAACTGATAGCGCAAACTACCATTGCGTTGTGAGGACACCTAGCCAGGTTAGTGAACGATTAGCAAAGTAAAGATGCATATCAATGAGAGCGGTCGCAGCTGTAAAAATAGCGAACCAAATCACCTGTCATTTTAGTCTGCGTTTCCAATAGTAAGGACGTATTGTTGACAAACTGGTTCCAGAGAGCCTTCTGGTAATGCACCAATAAGCATCTCAACTCGTCATTTGAGATCAAACTATTATAATTGGAAGCGTTGTCAGAAAATGAGAAGATCGAATCTGAATAGCGTTGGGGAATTTCATCAATCAACAGCTTTCCTATATAATCCAGCATCGCTGAACCAGGATCAAAATCCGGCGCGATATCTCTTAGTACTCCTTCTAGAGTGAAATAAGCTTTGCGAAAAAGAACGAGCTCAGCCGGAAAAACAATACCTGCCACTGTTAACTCTTGAAGCAGAAAAAATGATAGATGAAGAGGGTCACGAGTATATTCTGGCCTTATCCTAGACTCTTTAACAATAGTATCAACGACTTTTATCAATGACTTAGTACTGTTCTTTTTTCCTGACAACTTAGCGACTACACCGCTTATTCCTAAACTGTCTTGCATCTGGATTCTTAAAATCAATTGGATAAGATCACGGCGCAAACTTCGTGTAAGGTGACCGGCAAGTGTCCAATCCAAAAGAGCGATATCAGGCAGGGAAGATCCTCTTCTTTTAACGGCCATGATGTTTCCGGCATGCGGATCACCATGAAATAAGGCGGAGTTTTCTGGGCAAAAGAGCGGTTGACAAATAAGTGCTTCAAAAACCAGACGAGCAATTCCTCTCTTCTTTATTGATGAAAGATCAGTATCGGTAATTTTTTTTCCATCAACAAATTCCATAACTGTATAATCAGGATTGCTGATCTCTAATAGTTTAGGAATCCTTATTTTTTCCTTAGCAATAAATACTTTCTCAGCCTCAGCAAGGTTGAGTTGTTCAGTTTGCAGGTCAACCTCTCGTAATAAATCTTTACGTACTGTTTGAAAGAGTTGAGAAATCTCCATTTTACCGAGTTTATACTGCAATCGTTTTTTCTCAAACATGATGAGAGCATCATCTAAAATCTGCAATTCTTCCTCTAAGATACTCCGTATTTTTTGTTTGAGGATTTTTACAACACCCTGTAAGCACAACTTTCCATCTCTATCTTTTTTTGAGAATCTGATAACTTTGGCAACACTTGCTTGGGCAAGGATTTCTGATGAGATTGTTATCGATGCTCCTTGATAGGCCTGATTCAGAAATTCACCAACGAGTTCGCGTGACTTTTCGTCATCATCAGGGTCAAGTTGAACTTCCAGGGCTGTCAACCACAATTTGACCTTTGCATCTAGGGAACGATTTCGAGCCACAATTTGTCCCAATTTATGAAGTGTTGGATATTGCCTGGCTAAATACAGCAATCGTTCACCTGGCTCGGTTTTTTTTGGTAGGGCAAGCTGTTGTACTATTATTTTTTTCAGGCGTGAATACGGTGTTCTTGAGAGCAGTAGGTGAATTCCATCGCAGATCATAGGTAAATATCGATGAAGGCTCTGTGGAACCGCTAATTCTGGTAAAGTCAATGCAACAAGAGCAGTTGCTGCCTGTTGCGAAAAATTCTGTTCACCTGAGGATAGAGCAAGTTTATCAAGGTTCATCCCGATATCTCTTGAATTAGTGCCCTCAGATTTTAGGGACAAGAATAATTCGTTGACATCAATAATCATTTTTTCTCCAATATGTATCAAAAACTGTTGCTTTAGACGTTCAGTATTTAGATAATAAGAAACCTTTATTCAGATTGCCAACAAGCTAAGTATAATTGCAATTGTATTTTCAAACAGGATAACCTTAAATAAACATGTGTTTGCGAGCTTGTGATAATGGAGCACCACTTGACCACTCTCTTGTCGTGCTCCCCAAAACTAGGAAGGACTGAAAGTATTTCAGGGCTGCAGAAGTCAATCTCAATTTCTGCATAGATATCACCGGCCAATACTCCAGGCCTATAGTTAAAGGCTCTAATTCGAGTGTATATGGTATTCAGCCGACTCAGTATATCATGTAACTCACTCTTTACTTGTTTTTCTTTAACTAAGCACCTGTAATATTAAGCGATTTCTATTGAACTATAGGGCTTACAGCCGAAACCGATTATACTATATCTATGGTATACCGGTTGGCAGACTTTGTTGTCTCTAGTTTTTTCACCATTCTAATTGGTTCGATGATCTTTGCACCCACAGGCATCGGCAATGAAATAGACATGTTTGATATAGCCACCACAGCAGACAACCTTAAAGCCCATGTTTCCAAACTTACTGTAGATATCGGTGAGAGAAGTGTAGCCAAACCCTGGAACATTGAGAAAACAGCGAAATATATAGAAGAGTTTTATCAAGATATAGGTATTCAGACAAAAAGAGATTCATACATTTACAGAAAGCTGGAGGTTTCCAATATTATTGCCGATGTTCAATTCAATACTGGAGATTCTCAGGTTTTTCTCGTTGGTGCTCACTACGATTCAGTTGCCGGTACAGTGGGTGCCGATGACAATGCCAGTGCAATTGCCGTGCAGCTTGAAGTGGCCAGAATTCTTGCACAACACAGATTAACCAGCAAGATTGATATAACTGTCAGGTTTGTTTCCTTTGCCCTGGAAGAACCCCCTGTTTTTGGAACGTGGGCCATGGGGAGCAGGATATATGCCCGCAAAGCAAAAAAAATGCAAGAACGTATAGATGGAATGATCTGCCTAGAGATGGTTGGATATACCTGCGATGAGCCCGGCTGCCAGTCTTATCCCTTTCCTCTCATGTTTCTCGACTACCCTGAGGCAGGCAACTTTATTGGCATAATAGGTAACTTCAGATCGCGAAATTTTACCTCTTCCCTGTATCATTCCTTCAGAAATAACAGTGAATTACCTGTTGAAAGTCTTACCGTCCCTATGAGTGGTTATTTCATGCCCAATATTAGGTTAAGCGATCATGCCTCTTTTTGGGATAAAGGGTATAAGGCAGTAATGATTACCGACACTGCATTCTATCGTAATCCATACTATCATCGATCAACAGATACCATGGGAAAGCTTGATTTTCAGTTCATGAGCCAATTGGTCAAAAGCCTGATTTCCTATTTTCTCAGCCGCAATGATATGGAATAGGAGAAAACCTAAGCTACTACAAATCCTTGCAAATTCTTGCGACAAGTACAAGCAACTTTTATTCAACAATATTATAAAGTTAAGGCTTACTTACTCAACAGCCCTATCTTGTTAGAACCTTCATGATACGCATTGTGAAGAAATAGCACAGCATCCAGAGTTTTCTATACTCTTTCATTGCACCGAACCATTTTGTATTTACTGTTTCAATACAACGTAAACGGTTGGTTATGAAAACATTAACAAGCAAGGGGTTAGATCAATTTCATTATTGGAAAAGGAGGCAAATCATGAGGGATTCATCAAATCTACATCAAAAAGTTCAGGAAATGTGTGATTGCTTTGCCACAAATGACCCTCTCAAAGAAATGTCTAAGATGCAACATGAAAAGGACATTGACGAGGCAGCTATAAAATGGATAGCTTTGGCAATACTTCATGGGATTAATAATAATGCTGAAGAGATTTCCATCGAGCAGACCAAAACAGGCGGGGTAAAAGTGGTTGCTGAATATCGAAAAGCTGAATTACCTCCACCGGATGATAACATAAGTAATACTATCATCCAAACCCTTAAAGACATCATTCATGTGGATAGCTCGCAGGGTGATTCAACCCTTGCATTAGGACTCCGTGATGGCAGCATGGATCTTCACATACGTACCCGTGATGAAGGAAGCGACAGCAAAGCGACAATAAAGTTCCCATAAAACCTTATTTAGGTGATCTCTTTTATTCACCATTATAGGTAAACTATTGACGATTGAGCCAAAAAGCTTTCTTATATGATTGTTGCCAAGAAAGAGAGTGTAAGTTATTTAGGGAGAAGGTACTCAATTGGGGGTAGTGAAAATAAATAAGAGCGCTTTCTTTTCAACTAACTATCCACTCTACCCGCAACACCCAAGGTCTCCTGAAAGCCTAAATAACGGGTATTTGCGAAACGTTTTCCTGATAATGCCTGCTTAGATATTTTTTCCAGGTGAAAATGCTTTTTAGAAATGCTTTCAATTCTTGTTGTATAATGGGACTGCGATGATTCAAAGCATACTGGACAACGATCTATATAAATTTACTATGCAGCAGGCAGTACATGCTCTCTATCCAAGGGCAGAAGTACGTTATGAGTTCATCAATCGTAATGATACTGTTTTTCCGGATGGTTTCTCTGAGCAACTTCAGCACCTCGTAGATAATATGGCCGAACTGCGAGTCTCTCCAGAAGAGCTCCATTACCTGAAAAATACGTGTTATTTCCTCACACCCGTTTATCTCGATTTCTTGTCGCACTTTCGATATTCACCTGACAATGTAGTAATCAAACAATCCGATGGGATTTTAAGCGTTTCAATACATGGCCCCTGGTATAAGAGCATTCTCTGGGAAGTTCCACTTCTGGCGCTTATCAGTGAATTATACTATTCAATTATGACTCCGGAGACGCTCTCTCGTGAACAAATGAGACTCCGCAATGTTGAAAAAGGTATCCAATTGAAAAAGGCAGGTGTTGATTTTGCCGAATTTGGTACGAGAAGAAGGTTCTCAGCAGATGTTCAGGAACATGTCATTGCTGATTTATTGTCGATTGAAAACAACACAATGATAGGAACAAGCAATGTTTTCTGGGCTATGAAATATGGAATCAAACCAATCGGTACGCATGCCCATGAATGGTTCATGTTCCATGCTGCCGAACATGGTTATAAACGGGCAAACATGGCCGCAATTGACGCCTGGTCAACTGTTTTTCAGGGGCATCTAGGGATTGCTCTTACGGATACCTATACTACCGACCATTTTTTGCAAAGTTTTGATGCGATCAAAGCTCGGCTCTTTGATGGTGTGCGTCAGGATTCTGGAGATCCCTATGTATTTATAGATAAACTCGTTGCGCATTATCAGAAACTACGGATCAATCCACTTACAAAGACCATAGTCTTCTCTGACGGTTTAGATGCTGATCGAGCAGTCTCAATCAAAGAGTATTGTCGCGGCAAGATTAATGCATCTTTTGGTCTAGGCACAAACCTGTCCAATGACATCGGTCCCACCCCTCTCAATATTGTTATTAAACTCTCAAGCTGTAGAAGAAATAGTGAGACCTATTGGATGCCTATGGTTAAACTTTCAGATGCATTGGACAAGCACACAGGTGAGACAGATGAGATTGAACTTTGTCTCCGGATAATACAAAGGAGTTCGCAATGAAGGCATTAATCATCGTTGATATGCAAAATGATTTTTGTCCTGGGGGAGCATTGGCTGTGGAAAATGGCGACACTATTGTCCAAGAAATAAATAGAATTGCCCAGAAATTCGAGATAGTAGCAACTACCCAGGATTGGCATCCGCAAAATCATGGCTCCTTTGCTTCGAACCATGATGGTGCGCAACCTTTTGAAATTGGAAGCTTATCTGGAAGGACCCAGATACTTTGGCCGGATCACTGCGTCCAAGGAACACATGGTGCCGAATTTCATCAGGATTTATCAGTTAATAGCGAGAATTTTGTAAAAGGCACAAACCCAGCAGCAGACTCCTACTCCGGTTTTTTTGATGATGATGGTGCAGGTACAGGGCTTCATGAATATCTACAAGATATGAAAGTTACGCATGTTTACATCTGTGGTCTTGCCACTGATTACTGTGTCAAATTCACTGCGTTAGATGCACTGAGAGAGGGATATACCACCACTATAATTGAGGATCTATGTAGAGCTGTAAATATGAATCCCCATGATTCGAGAAAGGCGCTTGCCGAATTAGTTGATGCTGGGGCTACTATCAGTAACTCTGCCAACCTGGCTTAAACCTCCACTGTAGCCTAGAATATCCTGAAATTCATAACACTTAGTGGAATTATATCAGGTATGATGCTTTATTTTCATGGTAGGCTATGAGAATTTACCATAGAAGCTCTAATTGCGGGTATCAATCTGGGGTAGGAAGTAATTTTTCGAGTGATGGTAAGCGTGGTGTTGCACCTGCGTTTTGACATACAAATGCAGCCACACGTGTGGCAAAAAGATGTGTTTCCTGAAGTGACATCTTCCGACAAATTCCGGTAGCAACCGCAGCCGCAAATGAATCTCCAGCACCGACAGTGTCTACAATATTGAGATCTAATCCATGGAGAATAGAATCACCCAAATCTGAAGAATATAACCTACTCCCATCTGCCCCTTTGGTGAGAATGATTAAGTCAAAATCATATTCTTCCTCAAGCTGCCTAAACATATCGGTTTCGCTGCCAAAAAGATCACAGAACTCAGCGATGACAAGTAACTCTTCATCATTTAACTTTATAGCTGTGGCTGCCTCCAACAATTTTATTAAGGGTGCCTTACTGTAGTAATTCTGTCGCAGGTTAATATCCAAGAGACGCATACAATCAGGGGTTGTGGCTGACAGGAAATGATGAATGGATTCCGCCGCAACTGCATTTCTTTGCGCCAAAGAACCAAAACAAACAACGTGGGCCCCTGCTGCCAGACCATGCTGATCCTCATCAAGTTGCAGATGATCCCAAGCGGTGTTTTCATGGATGGTGTATTCAGGATTACCTTGCGAGCCAATTTCCACAGTGACAGTTCCGGTCGGATAATCAGGAACAGAGGAAATTTTATGTGAAACCCCTTTCTTTTCCAATGTAGAAAGAATTTCTGCTCCAGCAGGATCATCACCCACGCAACTAATGACAACACCCTGGTTACCAAGTTGATTTGCGTGATATGCAAAATTAGCCGGAGCACCCCCCAGTTGTTTACCTTCAGGTAAAATATCCCAAAGAATCTCACCAATCCCAACCATTATGAAGTCATCAATATTCTGCATACAATGCCATCTACTTTTGAAGGTATTAGATCTTTATAAAAATGTGCTTAAATTAGAAAAATGTCATACCCAAACACATTTCAGGAGTATGACTCCAACTCTCTTAACTCAAGTTTACTTGTTAATAAAAAAAATTGTAGTGTGCGACATTTATTTCAAAGAAGACATTTTTATCTGGCCCTGTCATTAATTTCTAATTGATTTGGTTGCATGAATGATACAACAACTAATATAGAGGTTAGTTACATGGTATTTTCTCTGTAAACTCAGGTATGAGGTCTACTGATGATACTCCAGAAATTCTTTGCGTATGCCAAAGAAAACCCTGAAGTAATCCACGATGTATTTTCCATCTATCCTGCAAAATCGAAGAACCTTATTCTCGGGAGCGATTTGTGGGATGGGTTTGTGGAATTCTGCAGGAAAAGCAGGAGAAAAGAATTACTTTCCTCCCCCCTAGCCATAGTGATGAAAAAAGCGCAGGAGGCATTAGCAATTGATCCCTGGTTTTATTTCATCATCCGGCCGCGTGTCGCCTCTTGGTTTTATCTTCGATACAACCAGGAAACCAGAACCCTTGAAAAAATAAATGTAAGCAAATTTCTTGCAGTAAAAGAAAGTTTAGTAACAGGTACCGCAGAAAACTTCAGCCTGGAAATTGATTTTGCACCATTTGAGCGTGATTTTCCCAAAATGAACCAAGTGCAATCAATTGGTCATGGTGTAGAATTTCTCAATCGACGATTCTCCAGCCAACTTGCAACAACTTCAACCAGAGGTAACAAACTGCTCTATTCTTTTCTCCGGGTCCATGGTTATGCCGGAAAACCTTTCATGATAAATGACTCCATAAGAAATGTGCAGGAACTGCGCAATGCACTCATCAGTGGCATGGAACATCTTGACTCACAATCTGCTGAAATGGTCTGGAATGATATGAAAGCTGATCTGCAACAGCTTGGTTTTGAACCGGGCTGGGGTAGAAGCCATGCAGGAATCCGTAAAAGTTTTATGCTCTTGGCAAATCTGCTTGAAGCTCCTGATCACCATAACCTGGAAAAATTTCTCGGCAGAATTCCGATGATCTTTAATCTCGCCATCCTCTCCCCACACGGATACTTTGGTCAACGAAATGTCCTGGGATTGCCAGATACTGGAGGTCAGATTGTGTATATCCTTGATCAGGTAAGAGCACTTGAAGAAGAAATGCAAAAGCGAATTTATAACCAAGGTCTGGATATCAAGCCGCAAATATTGATTTTAACTCGTTTAATACCTGAAGCTGGAGATACAACATGCAACCAACCAGTTGAGCAGGTAACAGGAACAGATAACGTGAGGATTATCAGAGTTCCGTTTAGAGATAAAGATGGTTCAGTGGTACCACACTGGATCTCAAGGTTCGAGGTGTGGCCTTATCTTGAAGATTTCAGCAAAGAGGCTGAAAAGACAATTATAACAGAGCTGGGTAGACGTCCTGATCTGGTTATAGGCAATTATTCCGATGGCAATTTAGTGGCAACACTCCTGTCTAATAGGTTGAACATCACTCAGTGCAATATTGCCCATGCTTTGGAAAAGACTAAATATCTTTACTCTGCTCTTTTTTGGAAGGAGATGGAAAAGCAGTACCATTTTTCCTGTCAGTTCACTGCTGATCTTATCGCCATGAATTCAGCTGATTTTATTATCACATCTACCTATCAGGAAATCGCCGGTTCGAATGATGTCGTGGGACAATACGAAAGCTATGGTGCTTTCACCATGCCACAATTGCAAAGAGTCATTCATGGAGTTGATGTTTTTGACCCCAAGTTCAACATAGTATCACCCGGTGCCGATACCAGTGTCTATTTCCCCTATAGTGAAAAAGAGCAGCGCCATAACACCCTACTCCCCCAGATCGAGCAACTGCTTTATGGCGAAAATGAGCCAGACAGCCGCGGTCTCTTTGAATACAACGAGAAACCAATTCTCTTCTCCATGGCAAGATTAGACAGGATTAAAAATCTTACAGGGTTTGTGGAATTTTATGCAACAGATGACAAACTAAGAGATATGACCAACCTGCTCATCATTGGCGGCACCGTTCATCCCGACAATTCCGACGATGAAGAAGAAAGAGAACAGATCCTTAAGATGCACAAACTCTTTGATGACCATGATCTGCATAGTCACGCACGCTGGTTAGGAAAAAGGCTCGACAAGGAACTTACTGGAGAGCTATACAGGTACATTGCTGATTTACGAGGAGCTTTTGTGCAGCCAGCATTCTTTGAAGCTTTTGGCTTGACAGTAATAGAGGCAATGGCATCAGGTTTACCAACATTTGCAACTCGTTATGGTGGTCCGCTCGAAATCATAGTTGATGGTATATCTGGATTTCATATAGATCCAAACCATGGTGATGCATCAGCATACCGTATTGCTGAGTTTTTTGAGAGATGCCAAAATGATTCGGAATACTGGCAACGCATTTCAACAAACGGTGTTGCCAGGGTAAATGAAAAATATACCTGGAAACGCTATGCCAAGAGGCTTCTCACACTTACCTGTATTTATGGTTTCTGGAAATATGCCACTGATCTTGAAAGGCAGGAAACTGACAGGTACCTGGAAATGCTTTACCACCTCCAATTCAAACCTTTGGCAGCCACTATAAAGGAACACTAGCCGAGCTAAGACTCCTTGTGTATTCAATTTAAATATTTAGTTTCCATCCTATAACTCAGGATTTCGGAGTCGAAGTTTATGCCCAGTAGTTAAGGGTGCTTACCTCCGAGGATAAAATTATGAGCATAACAAAGATATCGATCAAAATGGTAGTTTTGGGATGGGAACTATTTGGGTACAAGTCCATAATGACGCAGACCATCAATAATTCCGGCTGCATATGACTTGGGGCTGAAATAGATATTAGCCTTACCCTTGAGTTTCTCCATCTCATCGCTATGATTGGCCACAATCAAACCTCTGCTCTTGCCAACCAACATATCCTCATCGTTTCCTGAATCACCTGCCGCCATTACATAGCGAGGTGAATATTCATATTTATAGCGAATAAAATCAACTGCTTTCCCTTTTGAGGCCCTGATTGGCAGAATATCCAAAAACTGTCCATGGGAATAGATTACATGACAACGCAGCCGAGAATCTGCAAGTTTTTGTTTTACGCTTACCAAGCGATTTTCTTTTTCCTCGAGATAATAACTGATCTTAAAATTTCTCTGCCCTTCGGCCTCCTGGGACACAAGAAACTCAAAATCTGCCAAAGCTTCTTTTATCATTTCCGGCTTCCATTGATAGGAGAGATGATTCTGCCATCCCTTGTCCATCCGAAAGTCGGGGCCGTAATAAATCTCTGTCCCAACTGAACAGATAAGTATATCTGGTGTAGGAAAATCATACTCAGTCATTGCCTCTAGAGTTAATTCGAGACTACGACCGGTAGCAACCCCCCAGGCAAGAACTTCATGCTGGTTTTCCAATATTTGGAAAAGTTCGCGCATACTACTGTTATTACCAATTAGGGTATTATCGATATCGGTAATCAGCAAGCGATTCACATTCGTCAATCTTTTACCAAATGATGGGTGTCTTTTTTTATCAGGCATCACAACATCTTCCTGGTTGGTAGAGACTCTATTATCATCAGGAAGAAGTTTTTGAATACACTCAAGATAGTTATGGCAATGCGCTACCCAGGAATAGTGCTTTCTTACCCCATTTATTGCATTGTTTGAAAATGTGTTCCATACTTCGTTGTCAACAAGGAGTGAATGGATGGCAAAAGCAACTCTTTGGGGATTATCCACATCAACGAGGATTCCATTTTCACAGTTTTTAACAATGTCAGCAGGTCCCCCCTCATGAGTGGCAACAATAGGCAGACCGCAGGCCGATGCCTCGATCAAGGTTAGGCCAAAAGGCTCAACCAACGCAGGATTCACAAAAACACCTCGGTTCTCTGCACACAGGCGGTAGAGTTCCGGCACTTCAGTGGCAAAGTCATGTTTCTTGGGAATTGCCAGCTTGCCATAGAGATCATGTTTATCCATTTGCAGCAGCATATCGGTGAGAACAGCTTGCTCGTTTTCCTGCATGTCCTGAATATCTTTACGAATGCCTGCAAAAATTGCCAGGTTGGCGATGGCTCTCAGCCCTTTATCCTTGCCATAAGCTTCAATTAAGCCTTTGATATTCTTACGATGATCTGGTCGGCACAGAGCAAGAATAAATGGTTTTTCCGGTTTTGCCCAAAAGCGATTTAACTCATTCAGCAGAGTTAACCTTGTCTGTTTTACTTCTTCGTTTAGAAGCTCAGTATCCAGTTGAGGATCGTAGTATGGGTAAAAAACTTCAAGATCTATTCCTGGCGGTATAACAGTGAAATTGGATTTCTTGCCATTTTTATACAGACCATATTGTTTATCAATCTCCTGCTGAGTAGAAGTTACCACCAGATCTGCTTTATCTAAAATTTGCTCTTCGCGGGATATCCGGGTCAGCATTTTATAGTGACCAATAATGCGTTTCTCGCTGAGCCCGTCTGCCAGCAGTTTCGCCTTCTTGTTTCTCCCTAATGAATGCCCGGTAAACACCAGGGGTGAGTCAAAAGCGGTTGCCAGTTCCATTGCCACATAGCCGGCATCGGCATAATGCCCGTGAAATATGTCAGGGGATCTTTTTTGCGATTTAATATAGCGAAAGGTGTTATTGATAAATTCTTCCAGATAGGGCCACAGCAACTCCTTGCGGATATACTTTTTACCACCACAGCGGATGCGGACTATGCGAGATTTATCAGAGAGTTGTTCAACTGGTTTGGCGTAATCCTCACTTACACCTCCACCTTCTATCAATCTGGTAATAAGATCAACCTGGGCAACGTCCTCATGCTCACCAAGTGTTTTGGCAAGCTCAAGGACGTACTTCACCTGCCCTCCCGTGTCGGCATCCACACCCAACTCAGGAGATTTCCCCCGGATTAATCCATGCATGCTAAAAAGAAGAATATATAAACCTTGCGATTCCATTGTCCTAGTTAACGTTGAAATCCAGGCCGAAACTATAGCACCTAAATAATGTTGGGCGAACCTGAACTAATTCGCCATGTAAAATATGGGGGTAGCCTAATTAATGGTATCTTTTACATCCACCCGAAGCAACTGCGAAATAGCTGCATATGCACTACCAATTGCTCGACAGCAGTAACCTTCTTGCCTAATTGCGTAGTCCAATTGCGTAACGGTGGGAATAAACTCCCAGGCATACCCTGTTGTTTTTTCCGATACCGATATAATTATCATTATATTTACTTTTACAACAGCTTGTTTTTTCTATGCTTTTAATATCCAAATAGATCTTTGCCTTGCTGTTATGCACATATGCTCCATCAACCTACATTTCTTCCGATGGCTAGTTTGTGCAATTCATTGCACGATAGTTGGAAATAACTATAACTACTTACCTTTATGTTATTGCTGCATTACCTCATTGGTTTCGGCTCTTTTGATGGCTTCAAGAATGTATGGGTAGATATTCTTGGTTATTATTTGATATCCCTTCTCATTTGGATGAATACCATCGGCAATATTGTATTCGGGCACAGCTGCCACATCTTCTAGAAAGAATGGCATGTAGGTCAAGCCAAATTTCTCTGCCTGTTTCGGATAGATTGAGTTAAACCGGAGGGTATACTCTTCACCAAGGTTCCAGACCATTTTCATTCCTGCAAGAACCGTTACGATACCCAGTTCGTCTAATCTGGTGAGAATATCTTTCATATTTCGATCTACAAGCTTGGTATCGATCCCACGTAAACCATCATTAGCGCCTATCTCAAGGATAACGATATCTGGTTTCTGACTGAGTATCCAATTTAAACGTGAAAGCGTTCCACTGGTTGTTTCTCCGCTAACACCTGCATTTACAACTCGATATGCGTAACCGTCACGATCTAGCTTTTTTTGGAGTAACGCCGGATAGGCATCTTCAAATTCAACACCAAGTCCTGCTGTAAGACTGTCTCCCAGGGCAACGATAAGCCCTTTGGGGGAATGCTTACCATCAGTTCCTTTTGCATCAGCTCTATTCTCCCCAATGCTATAAACGCCAATAAACATGAAAATTACTATCACCAGATGGAGACTAAATCGTGAATAACTAGACATATTTTTCATCCGTTACCATGTTCCCGTAGAAAACGTGCAGGTTTTTGCCGTACTATTGCAAGGGAGCTCAGAAGTCCCGTAATCACCACAAATGTTACTGTTACAACAACTAGAAGCAGTGAGGAATTGAAATTGAGAGAATATTCGATTTCAAAAAGATAATGACAAATGGCCCAACTGCCACAATGCGCAATAAGCAAGGCTATGCCAGCACTGCATAAACCAATTACCCCATTTTCAAAGATAAATACTTTGTAGACAAACCCTTTTTTGCTCCCCAGTACTTTATAATAAACAGACTCACGAATACGGGCTAGTCGGGTAGCCAGAATTGAACTAATGAGAATAAGACCTCCTGCAAGGATGGAAAAAGAAGCAAAGAAATTAACAATACTGCTCAGCTTCAGCATCAGAACCTCAATATCTTCAGCAGTTTCTGTAACATTAATGAAACTGACATTGGGATATTTCTCCAATACCTGTGTTTGCAAGGCGGCAATCTTGTTCCGGTCCACGCTCACTGCACCAAAAAAAGTTTGCGGCGCGTCCTTGAGGAAATCACCAGGAAACACAAAATAGAAAAAGGGATAGAGCATCGATTTTGTTCGGCTCCTGATACTGCTAACCCGCGCCTCAACCTCCACACCCTGAATATTAAAGAGAAGAACATCTCCAAGTTTGAGATCCCCCATGGAAACTACCGTATCAAGAATGGAAACCTGCAGTAGCCCCTCTTCTTTATCCTGAAAAAGGGTTCCCCCCGCTGAAATCTCCTCGTCCTTCAGTAAATAATCTCTATAGGTAAGGTTAAATTCTCTGGCAAAGTTATCCCTTTTCTTTTTTAACTCTTCATCACGTTTTATAGTTTTTCCATTTATTGCAGTTAAACGTGCCCGAATAATTGGGAAAAGTTCAGGTTCTTGGGGAAAAAACGCATTAAAACCATCTCGCTGATTCTTTTGAATATCCAGCATAAAAAGATTCGGTGCATCTTCTGGGTAAGATTCAATGTAGGTTATGTGAAGATTGTGCTCGACCAGGTAGATAGCAAATAACAATGAAAGGGCCGATGCAAGGGTGATTACAATGGATCTTGTAGCATTTCCGACTCGGGTCATACTCCTCAGGGCTTGGCGAAGACTCAAATTTGCAAGACTTATTTTTTTGGTAAATCGGGTGAACAAACTGGCAAGAACAGCTATCAAAGTAATCAAGACCAGCACCCCGACCATAAAAAAGAAACCGTAAGTTTTATCCTCGAGCTGTCTGATAACCAGCAGGGTAATGAGAATTACCCCCGCAGCTGTTGCAAGTATATAAACTATCCCCTTCCTATTATTAACTTTCTCACTTCTGAAAATT
>CAZWVC010000037.1:0-20321 GCA_964637245.1 uncultured Desulfocapsaceae bacterium | reverse complement strand
TATGCGGATATTCAAGGGGAGTGTTTTAATTCCGCCAACACGCTCGATCTCCTTGTTCTGCAAAACTCGCAACAGCCGTGCCTGCACTTGTAGCGGGAGTTCACCGATTTCATCAAGGAAAATGGTACCATTGTCTGCCCGTTCAAATCTTCCCCGTTTCTGGGCAAGTGCTCCGGTGAATGCACCTTTTTCATGACCAAAGAGCTCACTGTCTATTAATGAGTCAGGGATGGCACCGCAGTTAACACTGACAAATGGGCTGTCTGCCCTGGATGAGGAATAATGAATGAAATTTGCCAAAACGTCTTTACCGGACCCGGTCTCGCCCATTAAAAGTACAGGGCTATCCAGCGAGGCAACCTGACGAAGTTTTTGCATTGTTTCTCTCAAGCCAAATTGGGCACCGACGATTTCATCGCCCGATAATCTGCGCAACTCTTCCTGGAGGTAGCGGTTATCATCGGCCAGCAATTCCTGGAGCTTCATAACTTCTCTATGTTCCATGGCATTTGACATTGCCAGAAAAAATGGTTCTCGCAGGGTTGAGTACAGTGAGATATCACGTTCGCTGAATTGATTTTCACCGTGTGCGAGAAGGGTGAGCGCGCCAACGATTTTATTTTCCACGAAGAGCATAAGGCTTAAAACAGAGGAAAGCGGTTCCTCCAATACAGAAAGCATATGCAGCGTAATGGGATCACTCGTGGGATTGTTGCTTATGTAGATCGGAGGCATTTTGTCGCCTGAGACTTCTTTCATTTGGAGTTTTGCTTCATCTAGAAGTGGAATCAGGATGTCGAGATTCCTAAAGCCCTCTTGATTGGCATGAGCAACAACCCTTATTGCACTCATATCTTGCTCGTACCTTTCCAAATAGAGATTGTCTGCAGGTAGATGCTGTGAGATGTAATTAAAACACTGCTGCAATCCCTTGGCTATATCTAGACTGCTGCATATTCTCAGGGTAGCCTGACGGAAAAATTCATTTTCATCCATTTTCTCTCTCCCGGGAAAACTTCCAAATACGGTAATAATAACACAAATTACCATATATGGAAAGAACAGTTGCCATATATGGTAATTTAGTGAATGAGTAATTTTTTAAACACCTGTAAATATTGAAATAAAAATAGTGGCACACTTTTCGCTATAACAGCATAAAAGAGCAAGGAATGTTAGCATAAGGAGGTAAACAGAAATGAATCATCACTACATAGAATACATGATAAGAGAACGCCGCCGAGAGGAAATTGAGGCGAGCGACAGGCAGCGCATCCTCAAGCGTGCCGGTTACAATGATGCTGGTTTTCTGCAACGGCTGAAATTGGCTGTTATCAGGAAAATAAAATTGTGGAAAGAGCATGTACTGCATCCAGGTAAATTGCCACTGAGATTTTCCTCACGCAGGAACAGGATGATAAATCAAACAGGTGGAATCGCATGAGTTGGCTTGAGGTTATACATCTGAGGATGACTGACCGACAAAAAGAGCAGTGTACGCTCACCGTACAGCATCTCGTCAATGAGGCAAAGCGTGAAGGTGTCTGCCGGAAAATAAAGTTGTATAAACGTGAACTTGTGGATACCGACTTGAGCATTCACCTCATTTATGACACGCAACAGGTTGAGATGAGTGGTAGTTCGCTTGGTATCCGTATTGCCACAGCCCTGAAAAAATTCGGCATGATAAATCATACTGTCTGGTCCGGGATGCAATGCAAATAGATCCCGTCCTAAAACTTCCCGAATGCTGAGTTTTGAGTTGGAAACTAAACAACAATTTGTAGCTATTAATAGGTGAAGGTATGAAGAATAGGAAAAAAGTGCTGGTAGCAGGGGCTACAGGATATCTTGGCCGTTTTGTCGTGCAGGAGTTGAAAAAACGTGGTTGCTGGGTCAGGGTGTTGGCCAGGAATCCTGATAAATTAGCTTCAACGGGGGCTTTTTTAGAGCCGGCCATTGCCCATTTAGTCGATGACATTTTTATCGGCGAGGTGACAAAACCTGAGACCCTGGTGGGGATGTGTGATGATATAGATATAGTTTTTTCATCAATAGGCATAACCCGGCAGCGTGACGGCCTCAGTTTTATGGAGGTTGATTATCAGGGCAATAAAAATCTTCTGGAGCTTTCTTTGCAAACATCAGTAAAAAGATTCATTTTTGTGTCGGTATTTAAGGCAGATGTCATAAATAACCTGGCGAAAGATCGTGAACTATTCGTCCAAGATTTACAGAAATCAGGGCTTGAATATGGGGTAATCAGACCAACCGGCTATTATTCAGATATGAGCGAGTATCTCAAAATGGCCAGGTCGGGAAGACTCTATCTGCTTGGCAAAGGTAATAAGAGGATAAACCCCATTCACGGCACGGATTTGGCACAAGTTTGCGCTGATGTTGCCCTGAGTAGAGAGGAAAGAGTCGAAAGAGACGTAGGTGGTCCTGAAATCTTTAGTCATGAAGAAATTGGCACGCTTGCATTTGAAACACTCAATACCAGACCAAAGTTCTGGCATATACCAATGTGGATGGTGAGAGCTGGTGTGCACATGATACGACCATTCAGTAGCAATGCTCACCAGATAGCCTCTTTTTTTGCAACGGTTATGAGTAATGATTTTGTCGCACCACAGGCGGGTAAGCATTCTCTCAAAGAGTATTTTAAAGATGTATCTTTATCAAACTGAGAAATTTGAGCCTATAGGTAAAAGGCAAGAGGAGAGGGGGATCAATATGAAGTTACAATGGTTTTCACTCGATGACAAAAAACCTCCGCAGAGGAAAATCCTTCTTGTTTACGGTCCCTTGGGGTTGGATCTCGCCATGAATATGGCAGGGCAGTGGTATTTTAAACAGGGAGAAGATTGGAGTGTTGATAATATAGAACACTGGTACTTCAACTTGCCATTTTATTGGGCAGAATTCGCGTTGCCAATGAATAAAGGTATGAAACAGGAACAGACAGTCACTGAATTCGAATCAGATGAGAGTTTTGAAAAATCTGAAGAAATCGATTTTGAATATGTGATAAGCGAGATGAATGCTTTTGCCGATACCTTTAAAAATTAAATATGCAGGGTTACAGGAAAGAAATCATGGAAATGCATCCGAAAATCTTTAAGCCGTTATATTGGGATATACTAAAAACTGCCAAATCTTACTTCGAAAACAAAGGATTTGAACAGACAACAGTTACTGATATTTGTGGGAGTTTAAATATCAGCACATCGCAATTCAGTATTTTCTTTGAATCATTGGATGAGGTGCTAGAAACATTGTGGTCCAGATTGGATGGCGGAGTCGATGGTAGGTAATGTTCGAGAAGAATCTCTCAGTCGGTATGGACGGGCCTATCAGAAATGATGAAGTTATTATTGTCCAAGATTGCATGTAAAATCAAGAGTATGACAAGGAAAGAAGAGAAATTACAACCTTAAGAGGAAAAAAATGTTTACTGATCTAATAGATATAAATACCCGACCGGAACCATTTCAGTTCTATACGGCTGCCGAGTTATGGACAAATGACCATACGGCAGAACAAATGTTAAGTTACCACTTAAACGAATCGGTTGATTTGTCATCCCGTAATCGTGGTTTCATTGAGAAATCAGTGCAGTGGATTTCAACCCGTTTTAATGTAAATTCAACCACGAAAATCGCTGATTTTGGATGCGGCCCAGGACTCTATGCCAACCGATTAGCAGGTCATGGAGCTCAGGTTACCGGTATCGATTTTTCAGAGAATTCTTTGAATTACGCTAGAAAAGCAGCACAACAGGATGGCCTGGATATCGAATATATCCATGCCAACTATTTAGAGTTCACAACATCTAAAAGCTTTGACATTATTTTGATGATAATGTGTGATTTCTCTGCACTAAGCCCAAACCAGCGAAAGGTATTGCTGGGAAAGTTCCATACACTCTTAAATCCGGGAGGTGTGGTAGTACTTGATGTACAATCTTTAAACTTCTTTAACCAGAGAAAAGAGGCTGCAACATATGAGCTCAACCAGTTGAATGGATTCTGGTCATCAGAGGATTATTATTGTTTCTTAAACTCTTTTAAATACGATAAAGAAAAGGTTCTTCTCGACAAATATACAATCGTTGAGCAATCAAGAAAGCGAGTTGTATACAATTGGTTGCAGTGTTTCAGTGCAGATTCACTTCGCGCAGAATTTGAAGAAAATGGTTTTGTTGTTGAACAAATTTTCTCTGATGTGGCAGGCGCAAGCTATAGCGCAGATTCATCTGAGATTGCTGTAGTGGCAAGAAAACTGTAAAGGACTTTTGTTGTTTCCTCAATGCCTTTATTTTCGTTTCAGGTTGACAACGTAATAGGAGGATTAGCATGGCGTTTCCAGATCCAACTACACCGATAGCCACCTGCGCTGCAGCGACGTGCAAAGATTGTCCGGTTGCCGAAAAGATACATTGTCACTTTAAGTCCAAAGATCTTGTTCACTTCCTGCTTATTAGTCTTCCTGGATTCATCATTGGAGGCGCTGCAATATTTAGTTTCAGCCCGTGGGCACTGGCAATATATATGGGAATTGTTATCGGGTTCTTCGGATTCCTTGAGATACGAGTCATGTGCTCTCACTGTCCTCATTATGCAGAAGGTGGCTCAACTCTGACCTGCTGGGCTAATCATGGGTCCCTGAAGTTGTGGAAATATCGACCCGGCCCAATGACCAGGGCAGAGACGTTATGGTTTCTGGCGGGCCTGACGGTCGTCGGCGTATATCCCTTGCCGTTTTTCATACTCACTAAGGCCTGGCTTCTGCTTATTTTGTATGTGCTTACAAGTTCTGCCTTTATGGTGACACTTAAAATTTTTCTCTGCTCAAAATGCATGAACTTTGCCTGCCCCTTTAATTCTGTAGATAAGGTGACACGAGAGTTGTTTTTGATGCGTAATCCTGCGGTTGCAAAGTTTTGGAAAAAACATGATTAAAGAGGGTGAGGAAAATATTGTAGAGGTCGATTCAGGCGAATAGTTCCTGTCCTAGAACGATTCTTCTGCTCAATCTCAGCATTTCGAATTATCTGATAGAAGAGGAGAGTAAGTATGGATTATGAATATATGACCGCGCCATGTGGACTGGATTGTTTCAACTGCCTATTTTTTCTGGCAGATACAGATGAAAAAGCAATGCAGCAGCTCAAAACATGGTCGACTGAGCTGCAGATACCGCTTCAAATAATGAAATGTAGCGGGTGCCGAGCTCATGATGGTAAAATACCGCTGCAAAAGTATCTCTTTGGTGATGAACATCGTTGTGCCGCCTATGAATGTGCGAAATTTAAAGAACATAAATTTTGTGGTGATTGTAAGGAATTCCCATGCGATAATCTACATCCTTATGCCGATAAAGCGGATACTCTTCCCCACAACATAAAAGTTTTTAATCTGTGTCTTATCAATAAAATGGGGGTGGAGAAGTGGGCCAAATCCAAAGCAGCAGAAGTACGGTCAACTTATTTTACACAACCCTGGTCACTGACATGAAACTTAAGGGGAAGCCAAGCCGTACTGCACTAAAAGTTGCTTTGAATATTATTACCTTAGGTGCGAAACCAGGAATGGATAAAATTCTTCCTACTGGCATCGTATCCGCAACCAAAGACTTACTTGTAAGCTCTGGAGCTGTTTCAGATAGAGCGGTGAGATGGACTCATTCCCAGGGAGTGGTATCTCTTTATGAGGCTTTTGATTGGCTGTTGCCCGGTCAGTTTGAGGCATTTGGACATAGAAAAGCTTTTTTTGAACAGCAGGTTCGCCAAGGGATTAAGGCGGGTGCCACTCAGGTACTCGTTCTTGGTGCAGGGTATGATACGTTGTGTTGGCGCTTGGCGCCTGAATATACTGGCAGCGTATCTTTTTTTGAGATCGATCATCCGGCAACAGCAACATTTAAAGCACGAGGAATAGAAACTATGGGAAACCATGACAATCTCTTTCTGCTTGCCGAAGACCTTGGTCAGAGAAAACTGGTGGATGTCTTAAGTGCCAACAATAAGTGGGATCTAAATGCGCCAACCGTAATCACAGGAGAAGGCTTGGTTATGTATCTATCCTCAGAGGCTGTTAGTAATCTTTTTGAGCAAAGTGCTACACTGAGTGGAGAAAGCAGCCGGTTTGCCTTCAGCTATATTCCATCAGGTAGGGATGGCAGACCGGATGTAGGCAGGTGGTCAGGATTGATGCTCTGGTTGCAAAGTATTTCCGGCGAACCATGGTTATGGAGCATCCGATCTGAAGAACTGGATTCTTTTCTCCAGCGAACAGGTTGGCAAGTTGACCATGATCAGGAATACGCCTCACATAAATGGGGAGTGGAATATTTCAGCGTTGCGAGAAAATAGTTTTGTAATAGTTTTTTTTGAGGTTCATGATGGTTGTAATCAAGAAATCTCTCTAGATATTCTTGGAAAGTCTCAACTCTCGAAATGCTCCATTTCTTGCCAGTTTTCTTGATTTGGTCAAGTAGATATAATCAGGAAAAATCTTAACCTTACACGTGATTGCAAAATTATGACGTTGCCAATTCATCTTTCAATAAGTATTGATATCAACTGATACCCCATGTGTGAGGGGGGCAGCTTATGTATTGCAAAAGCCATCATGAAGATCAACAGATTTATGCTTCTAGCAAGAATGTAAGCTTTGTATTTTACCCCTATTGGCAGAGGCTGTAATAAAACTTTTTTAAGATTACTCTAATGCATATTTGATCAAATACTCCTCAAGCTTTAAACAGTTTTGCTTGGTGAGCTGAGGGCAGTCCTGAGCTCCTTTTATTCCCTGGGCAATAAGCGATGCAAAAACAATACATGTCGGCTGTCCGCATTCTTTGCAGTTTGTTTTAGGTAATAATTTTAAAATTTCTATCAGCTGAGGTTTTGGTGCTACGCTATAACTTGGCTTTATTTCATTTCGTCTTTCCCACACCTCATTAATTTCTCTCTTCAGCCATTCAAGTATTCTGTCAGCCTGTTCACTGTTCTTTAATGCATTGATCGCTATTTTCTTGGGATGCAGCGCTATTAACTGGCCTTGAACCCGCAGCATCAGAGAAGGAGGTTTTTGTATGTAACCTGTTCCTCCAAGAGCAGTATTAAGAAAGGGCAGGACCTCACTTATATCTTCATCAAGATATGCAAAGCAATGCAAGGATTGGAACTGTGGATTACAATCCGGTCTGAATATTTCTGTAGTATAGTTTTTCAGTAGTGGCTTTCTCATAAGTCAGAGCCCCTCTTCTCTTCTTTATCCTGCCCCGGCATAGGTACAATCTTACAGTCCTTAAAGGATATGTTGCCTGGTAAATGAAAGTTAAGTTTTGCGTTCATGATACCAGTCATTTTCATCCCCTCGAATACTTTGCAATTGTTTGATTCTATCGCATCATGCGCAGTAACTGTTGCTGAATCACAGCCTAAAACGATCAAGGCATCATAATGTTCAGCACATTTTCGCAGCTTTTTCTGGCGTGCCGTAGTCCACATGCACATAAACCATTGGTGATACAAATTGTTCCTGAAGATATCTGCCTTCACACCTTTTTCCTCCAGCCGGATCTGCAGATCCCGAAGGTATTTTTCAAGAGGTGGCGACTTCACAAGACTTCTGTGGAGCTGCATAAAAGGTTGATTTTCTCTTAAAGCCACAGTCACAGCAGGACACATAATGCATGGGACGATCAAGGCGGAACGTAGCCCTGCAACTTCAGAAACCACGTCCCGATCATCAAAATGAATAGGCATGTGGACACCTCCTCTAGCTATTCAGATTCATACTCCCCCGTTCAGGCTCAACCACGGCTGCCAAGCTGGGGAAGGCTGCATTCGGGGCCTGTCAGCTCATTTGGGCTATAAAAAATACCCTCTTTCAGGTTGGCAAGGATAGTATCTGCAACCTCCCTGGCTGTCAGCTTCCTTTCTTCCTCCAGCACATCGTCAACATTCATCAAGTTTGCGTATTTCCGATGAATGGAAAGTGAGTCAAATACGAATAGTTTATCCTTGCAGATTATATTTTTAGCTATTCTAGAATGGCAGAACAGGGAGCAGCCATCAATAACCACAACTTTGTCAGCCTCTTTAACCCATTTAGCCAGGTCACTATGAGGAACCGAAAACAGCTCTCCATGGCATGCCCGACCGTAGCCTTCCTCCTTAGCAACTATATTTGCCGTCTGCCTGGCAATTTCTCCCTTGATACAGCCTCCTTCACATGAGAAAACCGGGATTATGCATTCTTTTTGGTTCTTGCGCCCGTATTCTCCACCGGCTGCACATACATTATCAATACCTGTAACTTCCAATGTAAAGGTATTGTGCGTTTTCATATTTTCTCCTCGAAAATTGCTTTGCTTAACTTTCAAGTTACCCTGCTTTTTATTTTTCGGACCTCTTGGATTTTGAGCCATGTTTTTTCCTGTTTGCCGGCTCACTTTTCTCCGGGCTCCGTAATTTGCCCATCTCTTTCATCCAGGTAAAGCAATCAGAGTTGGTTAAGCCATTTGGGCAGCACTCCCCCATCATTTCAGCCATTTCCACACAGCATCCACCTGCAGTTTTTCTCTCTTTGTTTCCATTGTTTTTTTCTGCGCTCATGGTTCACTCCGTTAATCTAAGGGCACCTATGTTTACTGATTTTGCAATACTCCTTTCTTTTTTTCATATTCCCCTTGGTCAATCTTTCCTTCTGCGAATCTTTTGTTAAGGATTTCCAAGGCAGATTCCTCAGGTCCTCTCTGGGGCCAAAATCCGCACATTCTTCCGGTAGAACATCCTCGCATAAACAGAAAACAGAAGAAGATCATCACCAATGGGAAAAGCCACCAATAACTTCCGAAAAACTCATATCCGATCATTTGAAAACCTCCTTGTAGTTGTTCTGATCGTATAGACCAGTCAGAATTGAAAGAGATACACCTTGATGAAAAATAAAGGACAAATTTCACCCTCTTTGCTTGCTACTCTCGTACTGGATACAGGGGCTAATGTTCACCCTCTCTTAAAAGAAACCTGCATCCTCAGCTTTTTTCTGAAGGTCACTAACGGGTAGAGAATGTTGCCTTTTACTCATATTGACGAGTAAAGGTGAAAATGGATACACTTAATCTGTAAAATTTTGAACTAATTGCCAGTGAGCTGCTTGGTATATATAGAGGGGATTGAGGGAGATGAGAGTGAGAAGAGGGATTACTTTTCTTTTGGAGATTGCTTTCGGTCGCAGGCGAGTTCGCTCCGCTCATCAATGTAAAAATCGCAACCGGCTTCAAGGCTCTTTTTTAATCTGGCTCTTGCTCTGTGAAGCCGGATTTTTACTGTATTAATTGATATTTCAAGAATCTCTGAGATTTCTTTATTGGTAAAGCCTTCAAGTTCATTAAGAGTAATGATAGTTCTGTAATCAGGCGGTAGTCTGTCAACAAATTCCCTGACGCACTCACTCAATTCATCACGGATTATTTTTTTGTCCGGTGAGAGCAGAACGTCATTAATCTTGGAGACAGATCCTTCAATTTCCGGCAAATGAATCGGGAGAGAAGCAAGCGGGCCTGTGTGAGAATGCTTGAATGATGACGATTTTAATTTATCCAGAGCTGCGTTTGTAGCAATCTTATAAATCCAGGTGGACAATTTTGATTTTCCCTTAAATGAGTCGAGATTTTTGTTTATCCTCTCGAATACTGTTTGAGTAACTTCTTCTGCTTCATTATTACCCACAAGACGTTTAAGGTAATGGTGGATCTTTGAGTAGAAGTCGTTATAAATTTCAGGAAAAGCAGGATGTTGGCTCATTTTCTTTTTTTAAAAAAAATGGTAAAAAATTATTATTAAAGATCACCATAAATATAGCAGCCTTTACTCCCAACTTTCTTAGCAAGTTCAAAAGCCTCCTTCTCAAAGGATATCACATAATCTGTTGGGAGAAAAACATAATTGAAAGTGAGAAACAGGGATGAGAACAATAATGAAAATGGATATAATTGCCAGAGGTAGGGTTCTCTGAGAACATGCTTACCAGAAGGGTTGATCACTGTGAATTCAAAAAGATGTAGCTATAAAGCCTAACAAGAATTAGGCAATTTGAAAGTTGAGATTTTCCCGAATCATTTAAACAGTAACTTGTAAGGTCTGATAGAAACTATAAATTGAAATGTGTCAGATTGAATTCAGGTTTATACAACTAATTTATATAATTAATGATCGTGGGTGGCGAGGTGCTCCCTGAGGAGATCGCGACCGAAATCTCCATCAAATTCACGCCAGACCGTATGGATATGATTGGCATCATTTTGATAATTATCATATTCAATAATAAAGGTATTACTCTGAATCCTGTAGTAATGTTTTTGACCTGTTTCTGTACCACCATGCCAGGAGAAATGGAGTGAATCAAGGGCCGATTGCTCAATAAGTTTTTTGCGTTCCTGTTGTATTGCAGGTGAGAAATTTTCCAGGTAAGTGTCTATCAAATTCATCAGCAACCTCTGTTGCTGTTCATCCAGACTTTCGAAACCTATACCTTCATTTGTGAAAGGAGAAATGTGCTGCTCAGTCCTGGTGAAAATCTCATGAGGAGCACGTATTGATACTATCGCTCTATCCTTCTGATCTACCGTAAGACTATTGAGGAGTAGGCGAGCATGATCTTCTTCTTTACCAAGAGGTCGGAGTCCCTTATGGTTGCCTATGGGCACACGAGCTGGATTTGCGCCCCAGAAGCTCGGTACAACTGCAAGATACTGTCCATCAACTAGGGTGAAATTAAGCGAGAGATGATGGCCTTCAAATCTCCATCCCCAGGTTGAGTGTGATGCTGGAGTTCCAAAAATACTCAAGAAATAGAGATCCGGATCTCGATAGCTGCTGCCTTCAATTTCAGCTAAGACAGTCTCAAGCAGCATAATCTGCTTTGCTTTCTCATAACCGGTAACGCTGAGTCCGCTTTTAAGCAGGGCTAGTGCCATCTGCTGTTGCTCAGGGTTGAGCGATTTCAGAGGAAGACCCTTGCGAGATCGAGGTACATAGCTCCAGTTGTATCTTTCCCTATCCTCAAAGTTCATGAGAAGGAGGGCTTTCATGGACGAATCAATATGCTGAATGAGTTGGGTGGCTTGACTGTTCATATTAGTAAGGAACGGATTGGTTTCTGCGTTTATCGTTTGCTGGAGATGAAATAAGAGGACAACGAGAGCTAAACTTATAATAAGGAATTTACCTTTCATCTCATCCACTCAAGTTACCGGTAATCACCTGTGAAAAATCATATTTCACGGAGGATTATCTTTTGAATTAGGCTGAAACTATATAATTAACATGTAAGCATCGGTGTGAATATTTCATGGAATTCACTCGATGTGTTTTGAGTTAAATGCTAAATGTTGATTTTCTCACTGCGGAGCAGGTATGCCGCAGCAATGCCGAGGATAAAGGCCGCTGCCAGATTATGTGCGAAGGTTATTCCCAACATTATAAGAACGACAAACAGATCCTTTCTCTTTTCCACGCTTAACAGGGTGAGGGAGAGCTGTATCCCTGCAAATACTAGAAGAACCCCCAGGCAGGACATGGGAATATAGTGCAACAGACCCAAGATATTCTGACCGAAAATAAGAACAAGACCAATAAATGCTGCACCAATAATTATATTCGAACCAGCAGTCCGCGCACCAAATCGGTATCGCGATGCTAAGCCGCCAGCACCATGGCACATGGGTATGCCGCCAAGAAAATAGCAGATAAAGTTAGCCAAGCCCATTGATAAGCAGAGCGCTTTCCCGGTTACTTTCTGGCCGGTTTCAGGAAAATATTGGGCCGAAAGATCGGTGTTTGCAATAACAGCATTGCCAATTGTCATAGGTATTTGGGGTAAAACCAGGATGAGCAAGGCAAAGCTGAAATCATTTAATCCTGGGGTGCCATAGGGCAGAAAAGGCGGTAGGGTAAAACCTAGATCAAAGATGTTGGATGAGGAATCAGGCTGGTGGAAAATAATGCCAATTAACAGTCCGATTGCAAATACCGTGACTGCTGCTGGAATCTTTTTGTTATCCAGGAGAAAAAGGGTGATGAGGCTGAGGACTCCACCGATGATTACACCAATTGGCAATGGTCCTATATTCTGAATGGTCATGAAAGGCTCTGTCGCCTCATACATGAGTTGAAACGGGGAAGTGCCGGTCATTAATTGAATACCTTTGACAAGCAATAGTGCACCGGTGGAGAGCTGGACTCCGCGTATAACCGATATGGGGATGGCTTTGCCGATGTGTGAGATGAGTGGCGTCCCTCCAATGAGCAGGAGAATAATCGCAATTAACAAACTTGAAGACTGAATTTGGGTAGCAGAAATATCAGAGGCTATGGCATAAGCTGCTATAATTTTCATTGGTTCAACCGGCATTGTTACCCTAAAATAGATCCCAGACATAACATAATAGAGACCGAAGCACAGGAAGACTGCCGATGGATTCATACCATTCATCAACACCATTCCCAATGCCAGAGGAAGTATGGTTCCAAGATCTCCCAGAGATCCAGAAAATTCCATGCGGTTGAAGGAGAAATCTCTTTTCATTCTTTAAATTATTACCCTTTTCTTGTCCATGATTGTTCTACAAGAAACCGGCAAACTATTGCATTACAAGAAATGATCATTTTACAGGAATCGGTTATCTGAGCGTTTATTGGCAATTTCACTATCGCTTGCTGAGAGCCAGCCGGAACGGCTATTATTTACCTGGTCAAATTGAGCTATGTAGGGTTTGATATCTAATAGTGGTGTTCCGTCAAGAACATCAATACCCTTCACCCTGAGAACATTGCCGCTTCTTTCAATGAGTTCCACAATTGAAAGGCCAATATGGTTTGGACGTAAAGGTGATCGGGTGGCGAAGATTCCACGTGGTACGGAATCCATGAATGGTATTACTTTCATTTCCTCTCTCTTTGCCTGATGAAAGGAGTAAATTAGATAGATGTGACTGAAACCTTCAATATCCTGGAGACCATCTTCGTACTGGTTTTCAACCACAATCTCACCTTCAGTGTGAATTGCTCCCTTTGGTTGTATAGGCATATCGGCTAAGACGGTAAAGGGAGACCTGATCACCCCAATGAGCTTCATAACTGTTCCTTGATTTTTAGTTTTTTTTTCTTTTACTCTGTTGCACAAGCAGTTGTAAAGAAAAACGAAGAAAAATCAGATCATACCTGCTGGAATTTATGGAGAGCTGGGTGATGATTTTTAGTTGATTTTTGCTGTGAGACAAGCATTGCAGGCCATTATAGCGACGGTAAAGAGGTGTTCGACGCGGTATTCCAGAACCGCCTTTTCCCTAATAAAAATTACGGTATTACAGAAAAAGGCACATCCTGGAGGGATAAAGCATTATTTCCCACAGAGTTATGCAGGAATTGAAAATGATAGAACAAACAGGCTGGGGTCAGTTTCGCTCTAATTTGCTAGGTGACTGATCTTTTTTAGGTTCGTGCAGATCGGGTGGGGTTGACGGATAAGAATCAGGTTTTTGAGGTACAGTTTCATTTTTGTCACGCGGAATTCTCATAACGCCCTGTCCTACCCTTAACAAAATATCTTTAGTTATCTTCCCTTTCATAATATCTCCCTCTATTTGAAAATTGTGGAGTGAATATACTCACGCGAATTTACGGCAAGTTGTAATTTCACCTAAAAAAAGGATTGGTGATAATGGTAATTATATTACCAATATTTTTTTTGCAGTATAGCTACTAAACACGCATGCCTGTAATTCAGACATCTTGCTAAATGAAAAAATAACTCTACAGCACTGAATGCGCTAAAGAGTATTACTGCATTGATTTTCAGGCCTATGCCGGAAACCGTGAGGTTGAGTCCCTCTAAGTTCACTCCAGAAATGTAATAATGCTTTATTATGCCTTCTTATAACTGATTTGTCAAGTCTGAAGAGATTCGATATAGTGTGTTTGGTAGTCTTAAGGCTTTAAAATTAATATAAAAAAACACTTCTTACAGAAGTTCTTTCGATGAATAAGTTACCCAGGCTAATTGGTAGAATTAGGTTATAATTGGACATTTATATTCAAAATATGAAAGAATGAGAAAGTGAGATTCGGCTCATTATCAAAACTTACTAATACAATAGCTATCACTGGAAAAGTTAGGTTAAATAATGCTCAACATTGCCGCGCTATACAACCGTTTGATGCAGGATGAAGCCTTGGTCAAATTAGTTCTACAAGAGTTCTTTAAAGATCTTCCAAGGCAAGTTTCTCATCTTCGCGATGCTGCAAATGGGAAAAATTATAAGGTATTGGCAGGAAACGCGCATAAACTGAGAGGCGCTGCCGGAAATGTGGGTGCAGAAAAGCTTCAGCAGTTAATGGAGGATCTGGAAGAAGCCTCACTGGAAAAAAATAGTGTTGCAGTGGCAAGGGCAATGGAGAGTCTTGATTCCCTGTACAAAAAAATGGAGGAAACTGCTAAAGAGATCCTTCGTTGATTGGTTTAAAGATCTCTATTTCTAGTTTATTTGCTTCTCAATCTCCTATAATCGGACAAATATTAGGTTTATGTCGTGGCTCCTGAATGTGTTAGGCGAAGCGTTCAAAATATTGCAATAATGCAGTCGCCTGATACGAATGCTGGTCGGATTGAATATATGCCATGCCTAACTCGTTCCCATCCTAAAACTACCATTTTGAGCGATATCTTTGTTATGCTCAAAATTTTATCCTCGGAGGTAAGCACCTTTCCAGGGCATAAACTGCGACTCCAATATCAATTATATGCACCCCAAGGGTACTTCTTTCAGGGCGCCTGCGGTAAATATCTTCCATGCCTCGATCTCAATCAGGTAAGTACCCTTAAACACTGGGCATAAACTTCGACTCCGAAATACTGAGTTTTAGGATGGAAACTTGCTAAACTAATAAAAGATCAGATCCGTGGATTGTAACAGTGGTTTTAATTCCTGGTCAAGCTCCATATCCATTTTGTATTTTGCAAAAAGATCGAAGATACGTTCTTTGAAATGTTGTGGATAGTCCTCTTTTGCATTCCTATTGACCGCACCCCGGCACATATCCACTTCATGCCGAAAATGGGCAACAATGTGGGGGAGATCGGTGGTGAAACCTTCCAGCATTCGCTTGTCATGTTCATTGTCGTAAACATGAAGCTTTCTTCCAGGATAGGAAACTTTTGGGGTTTTGCCATCGGCATCCTGTATCATGAAATGAAAATAAGGGCAACGCTCGATAATGTAGACTTTATGGTGATCTGGGCGTTTTAATGAAAGCGAGAGGGCATTTGCCATGTATTGGGTGGCCAGGTGAGCTCTTCGGGGATTTTCACTTCGGGCAGTAACTCCTATATGGCGCACCAGGTAATCATCCATACATTCCTGACAGATATAGGTTTCTGAGAAATAGCCTTTTTTAAGGTTGCGGCGAAAGTTCTCTGAACGTTCGTGGAGAATTTCCCGAGTGAGATTGTAACGAAATATAGCCGCAGCATCGTTTGATTCATAAGGGTATTCTTTCATCAAATAGAGTTCGTGAGGCATGAAAACCCCGCTTGGCCGGTTTTTAACCAGGATCTTGTTCCCCCCTATGCGCTCCAGGACGACCAGAAGCAGATCAAAATATATATGATCATACTGAGGAAGGTTGCCACCGACGATCTTACGAGCCCGGTTATTTTCAAGAATATCAGGGATGTCATCAAGGTGCAGGGGTTGATAGTCGTACTCGGAAAGGACTCTATTGATTTCCGATATGGTGTGGTTGAGAGAGAGTAAGATAGAGGCTACTTTATCCTTGCCTGGCCTATTAATTCTGCCTTTAACCAGTTTGGCAAGGTAGGCATTGGATATACCAGAAGCCTGACTGATATTATTCAGATTCAGACCACTATCCTCTATGATTCGTTGTAAGGTATTGGGAAATTGTCTCATATTGTTTGTATTTTTAGGCTTTAAAAAGATATTCACCTAACAATAGCATCTTTTTTATTTTTTTTAAGTTTGAAATATTTTTTTATATCGGTTAAGAAAATATTTCAACCATAATTTATTAGTATTTGATACCATATAGAAGTGTAATGTTAACGGTAGACAAAGTTCGTCTACTGATATGTGCTGTTCTAAACGGGGAGTAGAGAAAAATCTTAAGCAGCGGAGTAGGCTTTGCCTGATCAACAACTGCAACAAGAACTACTGCAACTTACTCGGGAACTCATTTCCATCCCTTCAACTCATTCCCGTCCTGGGGAAATAAATAATTGCGCTAAATTTATTGAAAACTGGCTTGATACCCATGGCATAGACTATGGGCGGCAGGATTCTGATTATATCCCTTGTCTCAAGATATTACCGCAGGAAAATGCTGCACAGATTTTATTGATGAGTCACTTTGATGTAGTCGAAGCAGATGCTGAATCCCAGTTTTTACCGCAGGTAAAAAATGACAGGCTTTACGGCCGAGGTTCTATCGATGATAAATATGGGGTTGCTCTCTCCCTCATTCTTTTTCGTGAACATAAAAAAAAAGTGGAACAAAGCGGTGGATCAGCCTCTGATCAGGTATTTGGCCTTATGTTTACCGGTGATGAGGAGATCGGAGGGCTAAACGGAGCAGCTATTGCTTCAAAACAGATTGCCACCGATTTCTTTATCGCTATAGATGGCGGCCGGCCTGATTTGATTGTCACAAAAGAGAAAGGCATCCTGCAATTACTGCTTGCCGCAACAGGAAAAGCAGCCCATGCAGCACGCCCATGGCTTGGAGTGAACGGATTCGATATGTTAGTGGAAGATTATATTGGTATACAGAAGCTCTTTACCCGAAAAACAAAGGATCACTGGCACAAAACCATGGTACTGACTCAGTGCAAAGCGGGTAACGGCTCATCAAATATTGTACCGGAGAAAGCATCAGCAATCCTGGATATCCGTTATACCGAATATGATGATCCCGAAAGACTTGTGGAAACAATACAAAAAATGGTAAAATCCGAGGTAACCGTAAATGCAATGGAACCTATTTTTTCCAGTGGGCCATCTGCATATCTCGACATGCTGGTCGAACATTCAGGAGGAGCAGCAGTCGGTTTTGAACATGGTGCATCGGACGCACGTTACCTTTCTCAACTTGGAATACCCGGCGCCATTTGGGGCGCTGACGGAGAGATGTCGCAACATACTCAGGAAGAGCATATTGTGATTTCCAGTCTTTTCTCTCTCTATGATAGGCTAGATAGTTTCCTCAAAACTATTGGTAAAAGGTAGTTGATGAGATGAAAAGAGCACACCTTCTCGAAGTCAAGAATCTGAAAACATATTTTTATACCTTCGAAGGAGTTGCACGTGCCGTCAATGGGGTCTCCTATCATATCGATAAAGGTGAAGCTCTCGGCATAGTCGGTGAATCGGGGTGTGGTAAAAGTGTTACGGCCTCGTCGGTAATGCGAATAGTGCCGGAACCTCCTGGAAAAATAGAAGGTGGTTCAATTCTTTTTGATGATAAGGATTTAGTGGAACTCAGCCAGAAGGAGATGCGCAAAATTCGAGGGGGGCGCATCGCCATGATCTTTCAGGAGCCCATGACCTCGTTGAATCCGGTCTTTACCATTGGCAATCAGATCTCCGAAATGTTTACCCTACATAAAGGTATGGGGAAGAAAGAGGCGCTTGAGGCTTCCATCGATATGCTTGAGCGTGTCCAGATTCCGGCACCTGAAAAACGGGTTCATGAATATCCCCACCAGCTTTCCGGCGGTATGCGACAGCGGGCCATGATTGCCATGGCACTTGCCTGTGAACCGGAAATACTCATTGCCGATGAACCCACCACCGCCCTTGACGTAACGGTGCAGGCTCAAATTCTCGATCTGATGTTGAAACTCAAGGAAAAGACGGGTACAGCAATTCAGATGATTACCCATGATCTTGGGGTAATCGCCGAGATGTCTGACCGCATTGTGGTTATGTACGCCGGTAAGGTGGTCGAAGAAGCTGGGACGGTTGAGCTCTTTACCAATACCCTGCATCCATATACTACCGGGTTGTTACAGTCAATCCCCTTGCTTGGCGGAAGAAGCGCCGGAGAGCAACAGGAACTCAATGAAATTAAGGGAACTGTTCCGAGTCTATACTCTATACCGACAGGTTGTGCCTTCAGAGATCGATGCAGCCATGCAATGAAAATCTGTGCAGCACAAGAACCCGAACTTACCGATGTCGGATCTGGTCATGCCGTACGTTGCTGGTTGCATATCCCGCAGGAGAAGAAATGAATACCATACTGCAGGCTGAAAATCTTCAGGTCCATTTTCCCATCAAGAAGGGTATCTTCTCCAAAACGGTTGGTTACGTCTATGCTGTGGATGGCGTGGATTTCTATCTCAACAAAGGCGAAACTCTGGGGATAGTGGGTGAGTCGGGCTGTGGCAAAACCACTGCAGGAATGGCGGTTATGGGACTGACTCCGGCAACTGGAGGGCAGATAACTTTTGGTGATCGGCAACTTGCCAAGATGAGCCGAGCTGAATTAAAGGAGCTGCGCTGTTCAATGCAGCTTATTTTCCAGGACCCCTACTCTTCGCTCAATCCGCGGATGACCGTTAATCAAATACTCTCTGACCCTATGGATGTCCACGGTATGTTTACCGGTAAAGAAAGAGTGGATCGCCTGGCGTTTTTACTGGATGTGGTGGGTTTGACGCCGGAGCAGGGTAGAAGATATCCCCATGAGTTTTCCGGTGGACAGCGTCAGAGAATTGGAATCGCCCGTGCATTAGCCCTGGATCCCTCAATTATCATCGGTGATGAGCCGGTTTCGGCCTTAGATGTTTCCATCCAGGCACAGATTATCAATCTTCTGCTCAAATTGAAGAAGGATTTTAATCTATCACTTATTGTCATCTCCCATGATCTTGCTGTGGTGGAATATCTGTGCGACCGAATTGTCGTCATGTACCTTGGCAAGATTATTGAGGAAGCGAAATATGGCGATTTATATCAGCAGCCTAAGCATCCTTACACCCAGGCCTTGCTGTCGGCTGCACCTGTCTCAGATCCATTACGTGAGAAAAATCGCATCCTGCTGGAGGGAGATGTTCCCAGCCCCATTAATCCGCCGAGTGGCTGCCGTTTCCATACCCGCTGTCCAAAGCGTATGGATATCTGCGATAAAGCTGAACCACAATTTATTGATATGGGTGATGGCCACAGAGTGGCCTGTTACCTCTATTCTTCAGATGTACCGGTAACCGGATAAACTTGAACAAAAAGGGAGGAAAAAGAGATGAAACGTCTGGCTTTGAAAGGATTGTTACTACTTACTATTGCGGCACTTCCCGCAACAGCTCTTGCCAAGGCGGAACTGGTGATTGCCACCGATGCACCGCCGAAGTCAATGAACCCGCATGCCTTCTCTTCGGATGCGAATCTTTCCTATATGTCCAATTTCTTTGATGGGCTGCTGCAGCGCAAGGCACCGGAAGGCAAACTCCTACCAGCTCTGGCGACCAGTTGGGAAAGGGTTGATGCTTTGACCTGGAAATTTATGCTGCGTAAAGGTGTCAAGTTTCACAACGGCAATGGCTTTGATGCTGAGGATGTCAAATTCACCTTTACCCGTATGAAGGACCCTAAATATTCAAAGTTATTAAATATTGCCAACTCTATTGAATCTATCGAAACACCTGATCCTTTTACCGTGGTGTTCAAAACCAAAAAACCGGTACCCTGGTTTGCCGAAACCATGCACCAAAACTTCATCGTAGATAAAGAATCTTCAGAGAACCGTGACGATGGCGATTATAATACCCGTCCGATAGGAACTGGCGCCTATAAGTTTGTCGAATGGATCAAAGGCTCCTATGTGCGCATGCAGGCCAACGATAAGTACTGGGAAGGGGCACCAAAGTATAAGGAAGTTGATATTCGCCCTATCACCGAAGAGTCCACCAGGTTTGCAGCACTTGCCGGTAAGCAGGTTGACATAGTCAACGGAGTTCCGGTAACGCTCTATGAAAAAATTAAAGCTATGCCGCATATTGAGGTGATTTCTCAAGCAGCTCGTCGCGCAATTTATATGGATATCAGCAACAAACCGGGAACGCCTTTTGAGGACATTCGCGTCCGTCAGGCGGTAGCCCATGCCATCAATGAAGAAGAGATAATCGAAAAAGTGATGCAGGGACAGGCTACCATGGCGCATCAGGTACCCGATGTACCCACCGTGGGCTATGATGCCTCATTGAAAAGACTTTCCTATGATCCGGAAA
>CAZWVC010000036.1:0-20483 GCA_964637245.1 uncultured Desulfocapsaceae bacterium | reverse complement strand
GGTTTATTGTTAACAATGGCAAGAAAAATTATGCCGAAAGATTTTTGCAGAGGTGTCATTTTGTACAATTGATTAATGACAACCTCAGCTATTTCATCCTTCTTGAGATCTAAAACCACCCGGGTTCCGTGTCTATCCGACTCATCACGTATCTCAGAAATGGACTCTATTTTTTTATCCTTTACCAGTTGGGCTATTTTCTCAACTAAAAGGGCTTTGTTCTGTTGGTAAGGAGTTTCCGTAATTATAATGGCTTCCCTGTTCCCGTCTTTAATCTTTTCGACATGGGTAAGTGCCCGCATGGTCACAATACCTCGACCGGTTTCGTAGGCTTCGCGAATGCCGGCTCTACCACAAATAAGGCCACCTGTGGGGAAATCCGGACCTGTTATTATTGAGATGAGTTGATGAACCGTAATGTTAGGGTCGTCAATCATTTCTATGAGTCCATTAATAACCTCTGTGAGATTGTGCGGTGGTATATTTGTAGCCATTCCGACAGCAATACCTGATGATCCGTTGATTAACAGGCTTGGAATCTTGCTTGGCATTACCGAAGGTTCGTTCAAAGAATTGTCGTAGTTAGGTACAAAATCAACAGTTTCTTTGTCGAGATCATCAACAATTTCTCTGTCTATGCGAGTCATTCGTGCTTCTGTATATCGCATAGCTGCTGGAGAGTCTCCATCAAGAGAACCAAAGTTACCCTGACCATCAACAAGAGGGTATCTCATTGAAAAATCCTGGGCCATGCGCACAATTGTATCATAGGCCGCTGTATCGCCATGCGGGTGAAATTTACCAATAACATCACCAACAATTCTTGCTGATTTTACGTAAGGTCTATTATGAAAAACCCCAAGTTCACGCATGGCGTAAAGCGATCTTCTGTGTACCGGTTTTAAACCATCTCGTACATCTGGCAGGGCCCGGCCTACAATGACGCTCATGGCATATTCTAGATACGATTTTTTTAATTCCTGTTCTATTGATATGCCAGGAAATTTTTCAGCTGTATTTTCGCTTTCGTTTGTCATGAAATATTATTCTCTATTGTGGTTGCTTAAATATCGAGATCAGTAACTTCCAGGGCATGATTTTGAATGAATTCCCGGCGTGGTTCAACTTTGTCACCCATAAGCGTGGTAAAAATGTCATCAGCTCTTTCGGCATCATCCACCTTAACTTTGACAAGCGTTCTATTTTCGGGGTTCATCGTCGTTTCCCATAATTGCTCTGGGTTCATCTCACCCAAACCTTTGTATCTCTGCAAATGGGAACCCCTGAATGATTCTGTGCGAATTGTCTCAATCAAATTTTTCCAATTTTCACAAGATATTTCCCTGTCTTGACCACTCTTTGAAACAAGTTTGAGAGTAAAGGTAGAAGTTAAATAATCTCGAATAGTTGAAAACAGTTCTATTGCTGTTCTATACTCCTTTATTAGAGGAATTTCCGGTCCCAGAGTCATCATTTCCTGGACCTTTCCCCGTATTGCAATATCTACATCATAGCAGTCGGGTCGCCACCTGCAATTGCGAATATTGCCTATTATAAGAGCTTCAGCATCCAGCTTTTTAACGAGAGATTTAACAAAATCCTCATCACTGAACTGATCTGCCGAACGAACGTTGTTGGTAAGGAGAAAGAAGAGCATATCTTCCCATATATTCATCCTGGTCAGATAATTTACAATTCTTTCATAGGTGGTCAATCTTTCAAGAAGTTCAACCATCTCGGCACCATTTATAACAATATCACTGCCATTGATTGCAATACTCATCCGGTTGCTGGCTTCTTCAAAGAGATAGATATTGAGATCACTATCTTCGAGAAAATATTGTTCTTTTTTCCCTCTGCCAAGTCGGTATAGGGGTGGTTGACCTATATAAACAAAACCATGTTGGATTACAGGCAACATCTGGCGATAAAAGAAGGTCAACAAAAGGGTCCTAATGTGTGCACCATCAACGTCGGCATCAGTCATGATAATAATTTTGTGGTAACGCAACTTATCCACATCAAATTCATCCTTACCTATACCGCAGCCAAGTGCAGCAATAAGCTGCTTTATTTCCTCGCTTCCCAGGATCTTGTCAAAACGAGCCTTTTCAACATTCATTATTTTTCCGCGAAGAGGAAGGATTGCCTGGATTTTTCTATCTCTTCCCTGTTTTGCCGAGCCGCCAGCCGAATCACCCTCCACAATGAATATCTCTCGTAAAGCAGGGTTTTTCTCTTGGCATTCTGCAAGTTTACCCGCCATCAACAAACTAGTAGATCCTTTTTTACGACTAAGATCTCGGGCACGTCTTGCTGCTTCCCTGGCTCTTGCTGCTTCAACAACTTTAGTTAAAATTCTTTTGGCTACCTGGGGATTCTGCTCGAGAAACAAGGTTAGCTTTTCAGTACATATTGAATCAACTATCCATTTAACTTCAGAATTACCTAATTTGGTTTTTGTCTGTCCCTCAAACTGGGGGTTAGGTACATGAACAGAAATAACACAGGTGAGACCCTCTCGAACATCGTCTCCACCCATTTTTTCTTTAAGGTTTTTGGGTATTATATCATCACTTGCATATTTATTTATGCATTTCGTCAAAGAAGACCTGAATCCGGCAACATGACTACCACCTTCACGCGTATTTATATTGTTAACGAAAGAAAAAAGCCTCTCTGAATAACCATCAAAATATTGTAATGATATTTCTACTTTAACATCATCTTTTTCCCCGGATATATGGATTGGTTCGGGAATAAGCGGTGTTCTTTTTCTATTGAGATATTCAACATATGATACAATACCACCTACGGCATGAAATTTGTCTTCAGCGCCACTTCTTTCATCCTTCAGATAAATACGGATATCCTTATTCAAAAAAGACAGTTCACGTAAACGATTTTTTACAATTTCATAATCATATGTACGTGTTTCAGTGAATATTTCCGGGTCTGCAAGAAAAGTTATCAGAGTACCTGTTTTTTCGCTTTTTCCTATTACTTCTACTTCACCATTTTTCAGCCCATACTCATAATTTTGCAGATAAACTTTACCACTTCTACGAATTTTGGCTGATGCTTTTACTGAAAGCGCATTTACAACAGATACACCAACACCATGCAATCCACCGGATACTTTATATGTTGAGTGATCAAATTTACCACCAGCATGCAGAGTTGTCATAACCAATTCAAGCGCTGATATTTTTTCAGTTGGATGAACATCAACAGGTATTCCTCTGCCATCATCTTCTACAGATACTGAGTTATCTTCATGAATGGTTACTCTAATTCTTTTACAGTATCCAGCTAGAGCTTCATCAATGCTATTATCGACAACTTCCCAAATGAGGTGATGTAATCCTTCCTGTGCAGTATTACCAATATACATTGCCGGTCTTTTTCTAACAGCCTCAAGACCATCAAGTACTTTTATGTTTTCGGCACCATATTGTTTCGTTTCTTCTGTCACTTTTTATCCTTATAAAAAATAATTAAGAGGTACTAAGTAGGTATAGACACTGCTCTGTTTTAGAGCTGCATTGGCATTATAATGCTCAGAAAACCCTTATCGTCATCAGATTTCATCAAACAGGGACTGTTGTTTGAGTTTATATATGCCTTAACTGTCTCACACTCCATAACTTGGAGGGTTTCAATAAAGTACCTGCAATTGAAACCAAGAATGAGTGGATCTCCAGAGTAAACAACACTTTGCTCATCCTTGGCATTTCCCAAATCAGCATTTTGGGAAGAGAGAATCATAACATCATTTTCAATTTTCAATTGAATGGTGTGAAATATGTCTTCAGTAAAAAGATTAATTCTTTTTAGTGATTCGAGAAAAGGAATTCGACTTAATTCAAGACAATTATCCAACTGAACAGCATCTACAATAGATCTATATTGCGGAAATTCTCCTTGTTTAAGACGGACGACCATAATAGCTTCACCATCACGGACAACCATCTGTTTCTTCTCAAAAGATATCTCTACAGTATCCCTGTGCTCGCAAAATTTCTTCAACTCCTGAACACCTTTCTTTGGAATAAGAGTTATTTCATTCAAATTCAAACGATCTATATCAGTGGCAACATCTTTTTCCATTATTGAAAGTCTATGTCCATCTGAAGAAATCATCCGAAGATAGGATTGACCATCTCTTTTTTCCTTTTCGAAAAGCACAGAGGTAAGAGAATAAATGTTCTCCTGCTCATTGGCAATTGAGTAGATAACCTTGTCTATTAAATCAAGAAATATATGTGATTCGAAAGATACAAAATTATCTTCATCATATTCTGGAAATTCTGGAAATTCATCACTTGCTATACCAGCCAGATTATATGTACTTAATCCAGCTTTGATAACTGCCCAGCTGTTTTCTGTTTCCTCAAGAGTAATTTCATTAGGCCCGGATTCTCTTACTATTTCAAAAACTTTTTTAGAAGGGAGGGTTAGCTTACCTGGCTCCTTTATCTCTGCAGGTACAAAAAGCCTTGAACCTACTTCAAGATCTGTACCGGTCAAAACAAGACCTTCATGGGTAGATTCAAGAAGAACATTAGCTAATATAGCCAGTGTTCCTTTCTTGTTTGTGATGTTTTGTAAACTGTTTAATCCTTCGAGCAGACCATTTTTGGAAACAGTACAATTTAGTCCCATGTGTAATCCTTTCTTTTTATCTATATTAATATTTGTTTTTTATTATTATTATTAAGCCAGTTGATATGTTGGTTAATAAATTAAATAATTGATATTTATATAAAATATTTAAACAATAAGGTGTCAGTTATTTAAGAGATATTGTTAAACTAGACTTATCAACATGGAATTAACATCGTTATTGATTGTTTTCTTAACAAGTGTTGTTAAAAAAGTGTTGATAAACTCACTTTTGAATAAAAAAAATATTTAAAAATAACAGACAGATAAAATGTTCCAATATAGTGATCTAATCTAGTGGAAATGGGCAAAAAATTCAACAGAATTATCCTTTTTACACGCATAGACTTTTAATGAATATGGAGCTTAGTAAAAATATAAAAAAAACAATTGAATATAATGTAAAAAACAAAACATTTTCAGGGTGTTCAGTGGGGCTTGTTCATCTTTATAATAATTCTTTACAAGTAAATGAGATATATGGCGGTGAACAGGGATGCACAAAAGATGCTGTTAAGGTTGATAAATATACCTATTTTGACTTGGCATCACTTACAAAACCATTGGTAACAGTATTATCTTTACTTGCCCTACTAAAAGAAAATAAACTAGATTTAAATGAATGCTTAGCTGATATTTTACCTGTTACTGTACCCAGGGATAAACATAAAATAACCATTAAACAGTTAATAAATCACAGCTCAGGATTTCCGGCTCATAGGAAATATTTTAATGTTTTACGTATAACAGAAGAGAAATATAAAAAAGATAAACTAATAGAACTATTACTGAGTGAAGATCTGGAAGGTAAACCTGGCGAAAAATATATTTATAGTGATCTTGATTATATGCTATTAGGTGTGTTGATAGAGATTAGAAGTAATCAAAAAATTGGTGATTACTGGCTTAAAAAAATAACTGACCCTCTACATATTTCAGATAAATTCAAACTTTTTGGAAATAAAGATGTGTCTAAAAGTAACACTTTTGCAGCAACAGGTTCGTGCCCATGGTCAGGAAGGCCTCTTCAGGGAATAGTCCATGATGACAATTGCAGGGGTTTTGGTAGAATTATGGGTCATGCAGGTCTTTTTTCAACGCTTAAAGGACTTATATCACTTAGCAAACATATCCTATTAAACTATTTGGAAGTTGAAAAACACCCTTTCATAGAGTCTCACCATTTGTCCTACTTGTTAAAACCAAGGGATAAAAAAAGGTGGGCTTATGGCTTTGATATACCGACAGGCATAAAATCTAGCAGCGGCCGTTTTTTTTCAAAAAAGACCATAGGTCATTTAGGATATACAGGTACTTCGCTGTGGATTGATTTAACCCAAAAAGTGATAGTAATTGTATTGAGTAATAGAGTTATATATGGAGATGATCCAACCAAAATGAAAATATTTAGGCCCTTGCTTCATGATGAAATAATGAAAGAACTGTTGTGAAAAAACGTTATTTTTTTTCAATGAAAAAACTTGAATATTCGAAATCCCTTACTTCACCGAGATAATTGTGTTTCATTCGGGTGCACCAACTGGAAATATCATCTCCTGCACCCGGGTCCGTACAATCAATTTGAAGTATATCTTTGGAGTTCAGCAAGACCAATGCTTTTTTAAGGCGAAGAAGGGGAATTGGACTGTGTAAATCCCGTGCATCAACAGTTTTGGTTGGATTAACATCTTGATTTAAAGGTTTGTGTGTGCTCATTATTTGACCGTATAAAGAATTAAGAAAAATAAAATTATATAAAAAAAGGTTACCTAAGGCAATTTGTCATGTCAAGTAGTTGACGGGGTAATGAGAAGGAAAAAGCCGTGATGAATACAGATATACTGAGAAAAGAAAAACTCTCGCAAAGAGATGGTCTCAGCAAAGTAGAGGTTGGATATAAAAGCTCAATAATTCAAAAAAAAGTATTGCAATTAAAAAGGATTATTGATGCTGAAAATATCTTTATCTATGTGAATTTTAGAAGTGAAGTAGAGACCTTGTTTTTGATTAAAAGATTCTTGTCAGATAATAAAAAAATATCAGTACCAATAACTCACGTCCACCAGAAGCGGATGGAAGCAGTATACATTGAAGATATAAAAAAAGATCTCACACCAGGCTACTGTGGTATACTCGAACCAACAGTGGAAAGAATAGCTGCGAATGTTATGCCACCAGAAAAGATTGATGTTGTAATAGTTCCTGGTTCTGTCTTTGATAAGCAAGGAGGCAGGTTCGGATATGGTGGTGGATATTACGATCGTTTTCTTGAAAAAATTCCATCCGCACTACGGGTTGGTCTCGCATTTGATTTGCAGATAGTAAAAGAGATCCCACTCCAAAAGCACGACGAAATTCTTGATTTGGTTATAAGTGAGAAGAGAACAATTGCTGTAGAAAGGTAGATTTAACAGGTAAACGAAAAGTAAATAACTAGTTCCCATCCTAAAACCACCATTATGATAGATATCTTTGTTATGCTCAAAATATTATCCTCGGAGGTAAGCACCCTTCCAGGGCATAAACTGCGACTCCTATATCAATTATATCCACCCCAAGGGCACTTCTGTTAGGGCGCGCCAGCGGTTAATTTCTCCCAAGCCTCGACCTCAATCAAAATTCTGAGTTTTAGGATAGAAAGGAACTAACAAGCTTTATTGTTTTTTGCACAAGAACCGCTCTCGATTTACAGCCAGGTTGTTGATTAATTCAGTAATGTTGAAAAATAAGAAAGGAAAATGTAAGCTTGAATTTAACCCTTAATAGTTCATAATTGAGTGGAGAAGTGGTTTTGCAAAAAGATAAGACAAAGATCCTCATCGCAGATGATGACCCCATGGTACGAAGTACCGTTTCTAAAATATTAGAAATGTTTGGACATACCGTTGAGACAGTGGTTGATGGTGCTGGTGTTATTGATATTGTTGACGACAGTTTCGATGTTATCATTCTTGATATAAACATGCCTGGTATGGACGGGTTTGCCACAATTAAAGAGCTTAATAATCTCAAACATGAAATACCTGTGCTTTTTTTGACAGGAGCAGGCTCTATGGATTATGCCGTTAAGGCAATCAACCTCGGTGCGTATGATTTTCTTACAAAACCCATCGAAGACCTTGATATTTTTAATGTAAAAATTCGCCGAGCAATTGAAAAGCGGATGTACGTAATAAAAGAAAGGTTATATAAAGAAGCACTGGAAGACGATGTCCAGGAAAAGGCAAAAAAGCTTGAAGAACAAAACACACTCCTCCTCAAATATAGTGAAAACTTAGAAAAAGCTACCGTTCAAATGATGAGCAGTATGCAAAATGCCATGGAGGAAAAAGATTACTACACCGCAGGCCATACAATGCGGGTAACAGAATATGCGTTATTGCTCGGAAGAACGATGGATATATCAGAGGAAGACCAGGTCGTGTTGCGAAGGGCTGCTCAGTTTCACGATATCGGAAAACTGGTAATTGATCTTTCCTGCATTCAAAAACCAGGGAAATTGTCTGCGGAAGAGTGGGAGCTCATAAAAAAACATCCAAGTGTTGGCGCAAATATAGTAAAACCACTAAAATTCATGGATAGGGAACAGTTTATTATTCGACATCACCATGAACGAGTCGACGGCAGCGGGTATCCAGATGGACTAACAGGCGATCAACTTGATCAGCTTACTAAGATTCTTATAGTGGTTGACAGCTACGATGCCATGACTTCAAAAAGAAACTACCGTATTAACCTCAACATGGAAAAAGCTATTGAAGAACTCTACGCCTGTTCTGGCACACAGTTTGACAGACAGACGGTGGACGTTTTTGCTAATAGCATTGTCAATTTTAGTCCCACAAACAGCGTTTTTTCCAGGGAATACCTGGAGAACTTTACTTTCCCTAATAAATAATTTTTCACCGGTAAGGATAAATATAAAATGAAAATATCACGACAGGAAGTTGAGCATGTTGCTCACTTGGCCCGCTTGAACCTCAGTGAAGAGGAGCTGGAGAAAATGACAATTCAGCTTGATATTATTCTTAGCTATGTGGATAAGCTTGAAGAACTTGATACAAACAACATTGAGCCAACCACCCATGCGTTCTCCATAAGCAATGCTTTTCGAGAAGACCAACCTCAAGAATCTTTAAGTCAACAAGACTCTTTAAAAAACTGTCAGCAAAAAAACAGCGAAACCTTCATTGTGCCACGAGTTATTTAATTTTCTCAACCTTCATTTTCAAAACCCTTACATAACCCGGTTATACATGAAACCATATACTCTTACCATCGGAGAATCATTGGAGAAGCTTGAAAAAAAAGAGTTAAGCTCCAAAGATCTTGTTGAAAGTTGTTTACAGAGAATATCAGAAACAGACGATAATATTCACGCCTTTATCACAGTAAACAACGATGAAGCTATAGCTCGTGCACAAGAAGAGGATAACAAAAGAAAAAATAGAGAAAACGGGTGTTTAAGTGGCATACCCATATCCATTAAAGATTTGTTGTGCACTAAAAAAATTCCGACAACCTGTGGTTCTAAGATTTTAGAGAATTTTATTCCACCATATAATGCAACGGTTGTAGATAAGCTGGAAAACCAAGGCGCGGTAATTCTTGGCAAGGCAAGCATGGATGAATTCGCTATGGGTTCAACGTCTGAAACCTGTTATTACGGGGTACCTCAAAACCCATGGAAGGAGGGTTATGTTGCCGGAGGCTCCTCTGGTGGTTCCGCAGCTTCTGTTGCGGCTGGACAGTGTTTAGCATCTTTAGGGTCTGATACTGGTGGTTCAATTAGACAACCTGCCTCGTTATGCGGGGTAGTGGGGTTGAAACCAACCTATGGGAGAGTCTCTCGTTATGGTCTTGTGGCTTTTGCATCTTCCCTTGACCAGGTTGGTCCACTCACAAGAGACGTTCGAGATTGTGCCATGATGCTAAACTGCATTGCTGGGTATGATGAAAAAGATTCCACTTCCGTTAGGACGGAGAAGCAAGATTTCACAGATTGCCTAGAGGGAGGAGTAAAAGGCTTGAAGGTCGGAGTTCCCAAGGAATATTTTGGAGAAGGGCTGGATATTGAAGTGGAAAAAACCATAAACTCCACAATTGAACTGCTTCGGGAAAGCGGTGCAGAAATAGTTGATGTTTCTCTTCCACATACGGACTATTGTGTTGCAGCCTACTATCTCATCGCACCGGCAGAAGCCAGTTCAAACTTAGCTCGATACGATGGGGTTGTGTACGGGTATCGTGATATGCAGGCAGAGTCCTTGGTGGAGATGTATAAAGAGACACGCTCCTCTGGCTTTGGTGCAGAAGTAAAACGACGTATTCTCATAGGAACATATGCGTTGTCATCCGGTTATTATGATGCTTATTACAAAAAGGCTTCACAGGTACGAACGATAATATTAGAAGACTATAAAAAGGCATATTCACACTGCGATGTGTTGATATCTCCGGTATCTCCAACGCCAGCATGGAAGTTGGGTGAAAAGGTAGATGATCCTCTGGCAATGTATCTCTCTGATATATTTTCAATATCCGCAAACCTTGCAGGAATACCAGGAATATCAGTTCCCAGTGGTTTCAATGAGGTGGGCTTGCCAATAGGAGTTCAGCTACAGGGCCCTCATTTTCGGGAAGATCTATTACTTCGGGTCGGTCACACCATCGAAAAAGGGTTACAGATAACCAACATGCTACCTGCCCTCTAATATTTCTTGTTAAATTAAGGCGCTAAATCCCCATCAACATCACCGCTTGAAAGAGATTATGAATAATCAACAGATAGTAACTATCGATGGTCCTTCTGGTGTTGGTAAGTCAACGGTGAGTAGAGTTATTGCCGCCAAATTGGGCTACACCTATCTCGACACCGGAGCTATGTATAGAGGTGTTGGACTTTATTTTCATCGTCTTGGTATTGCCGCTGAGGACACATCTCGCATTGCTCCAAAGCTGGGAGAAATCGAACTTACCCTTCTGCCAGCTGAATCTGCTGACGAAGAGGTTGGTGTTCTCCTCAATGGTGAAGATGTGAGTGCTCAAATAAGGACACCGGAGATGTCAATGGTGGCATCAAAAATTTCAGCCTTGCCTCCGGTACGTGGCTTCCTCACAGAAATGCAGCGAAAACTTGCGGGTTCTGGCAAAGTTGTAGCAGAAGGCAGAGATATGGGAACAGTTGTTTTCCCGGCAGCAGCCTTTAAGTTTTTTCTTGATGCAGATCCAAAGGAACGTTGTAAGCGACGGGTTAAACAGTTGAAGAAACAAGGAGTAGATGCTGATGAAGCCCAGATTTTGGAAATGATTCTGAAGCGAGATAAAAACGATAGTGAAAGGGCTGTTGCTCCCTTGAAAAAAGCATCCGATGCTCAGCTCATTAACACCACCGAACTGCCCATTGAACTGGTTTGTGAGAAGATACTGGAGGGTATTCGAGAAAAAACCCAGCAGGATTGAATCCGGCTGGGTCTTAACTAAAATTATTCAAGGATAAAATCACTTCTTCTGTTTTGTGAATAGGAAAACTCATCCTGGTCAAGGAACAGCGGTCTTTCTTCTCCGTAACTGATGGTGCGGATTCCGCCCTCTTCTACACCCAAATTAACCAAGTACTCCTTGGCATTCAAGGCGCGTCGCTGACCAAGCGCAAGATTATATTCATTTGTGCCCCTATCATCGCAATTTCCTTCCACCACAACTTTTGATCCCGCAAGCTGCTTAAGAAAAAGTGCATTATTGTTCATTCTGTCTGCCATATCGGGACGAACCCCAGCTTGATCGAAATCATAATAGATGGGACTGAGGCCCATGGACGATCTGCCATGTTCTTTTTTGTATTCATCAGTATTTTCAATACCTTCTTGATTAACAGAAAGGTTTCCTGTCTGCCCTAAATCAGCAGATGAACCCGTATCATCCAGTGTTCCTTCACCGCTAATAGTTGACTCTGAGTACCCGGTGCTATCAGCTGGAGGATAATCTATGTTAGTTCCACTACCCAGAGGCTTACCATCAGCGTCGGTCAGCGGGGCATCAACCGTTTTTTTACTGCAACCTATCCCCAGGAACAACATAGAACCAACAAGAGCTGTAAGAATGATCATTTTGGTCGGCTGAATTTTCATAGACTCTCCTCTTTCTCGAAAATGCTGGTGGTTATAATATATAAATGAAAAATTGTGATGAATGAATTGATCTACATTTTATCCATATATCTGAGGAGGTCAAGCCAATTTCCAAAGGCTTTTGGTAAAAGCTCATGTTGAATTTCTGGTTAGGTCATTCTATATCTGATAGGCTGATTGAAATGGCAGCTAGAGAAAGATTAAACTTACAGGACGACCCTCATGAGTAGAGAGATGAAATTTAATTTTGTAGCAAACTGTGCTGTGGGTATGGAGGATCTTGTTTTCAATGAAATTATGGCCTTTGGTGGTCAACAGGTAACAAAATCCCCCACCCTGATATCCTGGAAAGGAAATGTAGAAACAGCATATCGCACCTGTCTGTGGTCCCGCTATTCTTCGAAGGTGTTAATGTTGATAAAATTGGCGAATCTAGAGAGTGAGGATGATTTGTACACCGAGACAAAAAAGATCAACTGGTGTGAACATTTCAATAGCTCCATGACTTTTGCCGTCTTTTCGACCCTTGGTCAAACCCCGATAATTTCCCATAGTCAATATGCTGCACTGCGGGTAAAAGATGGAATTGTTGACTTCTTTCGGGGTATCGGTCAGCAACGGCCCAATGTCGCCAAAACCAGACCGGATTGCAGGGTGCATCTGCATCTTCATAAAAATCAGGCTTCGTTTTACATTGATTTTAGCGGAGATAGCCTGCATAAAAGAGGCTATCGAGAGACGACTGGGGTAGCACCACTTAAGGAGACACTTGCTGCTGCAATTGTCACTTTATCAGGTTGGAGTAAGCAGGTATCTGCAACTTCAAGCTTTCTTGATCCAATGTGCGGCTCAGGAACCCTGCTTATTGAGGCCGCGTTGCAATGGGGGAACACAGCCCCTGGATTATCTCGCAAATATTATGGTTTTAGCAAGTGGCTGGGACATGATGAAAAGTGCTGGTCAGCGCTCGTCGATGAGGCCGTGGGTTTTGAGGAGAGCCGGTTGGAAGAAAAGTGGCCGCGTTTTTTGGGATACGATAGTGATCCCACGGTTGTCGCTGTTGCTCAGAAAAATATCGAAAGGGCAGGGTTAGAGGACAAGATTGTGGTGAGGTGTAGAGAAATTGGTTATCTTCACCCACCAAGCAGTAATGGTTACCTCGTGTCAAACCTGCCATATGGAGATAGACTTTCCGAGAAAAACCAGGTTGGTCACCTTTACAGCTGTGTCGGCAGAATTCTAAGTCACTCCTTTTCGGGGTGGCAGGCGGGACTGTTCATTGCTGAACCAGACCTTACCGACAGGCTCGGTCTGGAAAAAAGTACAAGTCATAAGCTATACAACGGTGCCATCAGCTGTCGCCTAATAACCGGCCAAGTGACAAAAAAGAGCAACCAGTTATTTACGTGGAGCACAAAAAAGAATGTAGAGCTTAAAGAGGGAATTGATTTTGTCAATAGATTGCGGAAAAACTATAAAAAAATAGGTAGTTGGACAAAGAAAAACAATATTAACTGCTTTCGTCTCTATGACAGAGATTTACCTGAGTACAATGTTGCTATAGATATCTATAACAAATGGATTCTCGTTCAGGAATATCAACCACCTGCGACCGTCGATAGCGAACTTGCCAAGAAAAGACTTTCTCTTGTATTGTCTGGTGTGAGAGAGTTTTTTCAGGTTGGCAGAGATAGGGTATTTCTAAAACAGAGAAAACGGCAGAGAGGAAACAGCCAATATCAAAAAAGAGATATTAAACCAAAATACTATGAGGTGCGCGAGGGAAAGTGTTTTTTCCTGGTTAATTTTATCAATTATGTAGATACTGGACTTTTTCTTGATCACCGACCAATCCGGGATAAAATAGCCCGGCAGGCACAGGGTAAAAGGTTTTTAAATTTATTTGGCTATACTGGAACAGCTAGTATTCATGCTGCCATGGGAGGAGCATCTCACACAACAACCGTTGATCTTTCATCAACCTATCTTGAGTGGGCGGCGAAAAATCTGGCCCTCAATGGTCTCAGCCAACAACGACACAAATTGGTGAACCAGGACTGCCTCAACTGGCTAAAAGAGAAACGCGGTGTCTATGATCTCATTTTTATCGATCCACCTACGTTTTCAAATACAAAAAAGAAAAACCTGATATTCGATATTCAAAAGGATCACATAAGGCTCTTAAAAGATGCATCAAAACTTTTGGAAAAAGATGGCCGGATTTTATTTTCTACAAATTATCGGGGCTTTACACTAGATTCTAAAGTAGAGGATTTTATTAAGCTGAGGAATATCAGCAAAGAGACAGTCCCTTTTGATTTCCACAGAAATAAAGAAATCCACAAGTGCTGGGAGATGCAGCTATATTAGTAATTTTTTGACATTACAAGCAATATTACCAAGGGAAGAGGGTATAAATTAGGGTGTAGCTTTACTGAAAAAATGATAACATAAAAGGAAGGTAAACAATTAAAAACGTATGATAACAACCCTTTTCCGCAGGCAACTGGTGAACCTGTTGAAATACTCTTGGTCTGGTGCTGACTCAACAGCATTACTCGTCCTCTAGATCTGGGCAAAAAGATTGGGTATTGACAAATATATCCCCAAGAGTGGGTAGGGTGGTTTTAGCGGTTTTTTGAGAAATATGATAAAGTATGCATCGGCAAGCCCTAATCTTGAGGTCGTATATATATGAAAAGTTTGGTTGTAGAAGATGATGCTTTAGCCCGAATGCTCCTTTCGTCAATTCTCTCTAAATATGGAGAGTGCCACATTGCCGGAGATGGTACGGAGGCAATAAAACTTGTCGATTCTGCTCTCCAGAAGGAAGAGCCCTATGATGTGATGTGTCTCGATATATTATTGCCTGTTCTTAGCGGGCATGGAGCTTTGCGTGAAATCAGAAAAATGGAGAAGTCCTACGGAATTCCCGAGCAGGAGGCACTCAAGGTTATAATCGTTACCGCAATTGAAGATTTTGGAAATATATCCCAAGCTTTTGATAAAGGCCACTGTGAGGCATATCTGACAAAGCCTGTGGACGAACAGAAGTTGTTGGAACACCTTTTCGAGCTTGAACTGATTAACGAGCAATCCAGCTAGCCAAACCGGATAATAATAGCCGTGACAGACGAAAAGATTTCCACACCGGCAAAAGTGAATGCCGATGTCTTGAGAGAACACTTTAAATCTAATTATAATCTAGTGGGTGACCAGATAGATCTCATGCTGGAGAGTTCTTCAATATCCTTGAAAAAGTCTTTAGCTGGTTTATATGAGGCTCTCGATCAGGAAAATAATTTGGAGGAGCTCGCTAAGCTGGGCCACAATGTCAAAGGTGTGCTTCTCAATATGGGAGAGCCGGAGTGGGCGGAGGTTGCCAAAAAAATTGAGCTTGCCGCCGCAGCAGGAAAAAAAATAGATTATCGAAATATGGTTGAGCACATCCATGAGGGTGTTAAGGGTGTGTTATAAGCGTTCTTTCTTTCCAATGGTGATCCTTGGTGGTAGCTCATCATAAAATATTGCTTGTTGATGACGACCCGGCACAGCGTATGTTACTGAACATGTGTCTTGAACAGGGTGACTTCTCTGTCGTTGAGGCTAGCAACGGAGTAGAAGCCTTTGAACTATTAGAGCGAGAACCTGACATTAGATTGGTGGTAACTGATCTCGATATGCCGGTTATGAATGGTTTTGACCTGATAAGCAAGGTCAGGGAAAGTGACTTACGCTACCGGTATCTCATTGTGTTGACTTCATCGGAAGAGAAGGAATCTCTGGTGAAAGCCCTCTCACGTGGAGCCGATGATTATATCGCTAAACCCGTTCGTCCCGATGAGATCCGCTTGAGGGTTGAAGGCGGTATTCGATTGCTGCGTCTGGAAATCCAGGAAGAACTCATACTTTCAATGGCGAAACTTGCTGAATACCGAAGCGATGAAACAGGGTTTCACCTTGAACGAGTTCAATATTATACTCGTACCCTGGCAAGAGACCTCGCCCCAAAGCATCCTCAGCTGAGAATAAGCACTCAATTAGCCGAAGAATTTGCCCGCGTCAGCCCTCTACATGACATTGGTAAAGTCGCCATACCCGACTCTATCTTACACAAGCCAGGGCCACTCACCAAAGAGGAATTCCAGACAATGAAAAACCATGCCAATATAGGTGGCCAGCTCCTCAAGGAAATCTATACCAAGTCGCGATCCCCTTATCTTAAAGTTGCCTACGAAGCAGCAATGTATCACCATGAACGCTATAATGGGTGCGGGTATCCCGAGGGACTCAAGGGAGAAGATATTCCTGTGGTAGCTCGAATTGTTGCCCTTGCAGATATGTATGATGCAATGACAACCAAGAGATGCTATAAATTACCTTTCAGCCACGAAAAAGCTAAAAATATTATTCTCAAAGAGAGAGGCGAACACCTTGATCCGAAGATGGTAGACTCTTTTCTCACAAAAGAAGATGAGTGGCTTGCCATTAGAGAACGATTCAAGGATTAAAGTAAAGGGAGACTCTTTTCATAAGCCCAATGTATCACAAGCTGGATAAGCCTCCACAACTGCACATAAAATGCCCATGAAAACAATAGCAAGACTAGAAAAAGAACTCGTCAAGGTCAAGTCAAAGCTGGTCAACCAGAAAGAAGAGAACCAGAGGTTGAAAAAAACTCTTTTTGCAAAAGGTATCAATGGTTTAACTGGCGGTTCTGGCAATCCACCTTCAGACGAACTACAAGGACCAACCAGGAGTAAATTGTGGTCCAGTATCAGCCATGAAATATTAACCCCCATGGATGCGATTCTTGGTATGACCGATCTTGTTCTGGAAACGGAACTATCTAGCGATCAACGCAATTATTTAGAAATGATTAATGCCTCAGCAGACAGGCTTTTTGGCGTTGTTAGCGATATTATTGACTATTCAGAGCTGGTGGAAGGGAAACTACGTCGTGATCTTGTTAATTTCGATCTTTTTGAAGAACTGGAATACGATCTATGGATAGCCAAACTGTCCTGCAAACATAAGGAATTGAAGTTTTCAACATCTATTTCAAAGGGGATCCCAAACTACCTGAAGAGTGATCCCAGCAGGCTTCGCCAGGTGCTCAATAATATTCTTAATAATGCAATAAAGTTTACTCAAAGTGGTGAAATAACACTAAAAATTGAAAGTGGTGGTTATGACGAACAAGGTAGACTTCTTCTTAAATTTACCGTTAAGGATACAGGCAGAGGTGTTTCAGAAGAGCTGCAAAAAAACCTATTTCACTCTCCAGTAAATCTGGGATTCTCAGATAAAGACGATAAATACAGCGAAGGTGGTCTTGGTCTGGTCGTCTCGGCCAAGCTTGTAGAACTTTTTGGTGGAAAAATTGGATTAAGAAGTAAAAAAGGTCAGGGTTCGACTTTCTGGTTCACCTGGCCTGTTATAAATCCTGTTGAGATGTATATGGGCGAGCTACCTCCTGATATGTTCAGCGAGGTACAAGATAGAAGTCTGGTGCTTCAGGGAGCTCACATACTGCTAGCCGAAGACGAGTTCATCAATGCTTCAATTACAAAAGCGTTTTTAGAGCAAGCTGGGATGCAGGTTACATTAACAAAAAACGGAAAAGAGGCGATCAAGGCTATGGAGAATGGTTCCTTCCAGGCAATATTGATGGATGTACAGATGCCTGTTATGGACGGAATAGAGGCGACGGGAGAAATTCGTAAACTTGAGAGGATCAAGGGTGCTTCATGCCCTATTATTGCCCTAACGGCCCACGCCATGCAAGGAGACAAAGAAAGGTGTCTACAGGCTGGGATGGATGATTATTTGGCAAAACCCCTCGATAAAGATCAGCTTATCGAGATACTGGCACGCTACATAACGCGAAAAGCACTTATCGTTGGTAGCGATCCTGTAAACCAGCACGATATTATTCAGCCGCTGGTTGAGCGGGGGTGGGCTGTAACGATTGCAGAAACAGGTAGGTTGGCAATGTATGAGGTTTCTCTCGCTCATTTTGATATGATTGTGGTAGATTCTTCTCTGCCGCTGGAAGATGGCTTAGAAATGGTGAGAACAATCCGTAAGCTGGAGCAGTTTTCGGGTTACCGTGCAAGCATCTTTGGCGTTGGGTTGTCTGAGAAAAAAGAGCAGGTTCTCTATAATAAATGCGGCATGGATAAGAGTTTTTCTGGCTCACTGTTACATCGCGATTTTATACATCAGGTTGAGGAGTTAGGATAGTTTCACGGATTGGCCAGTGTATTTTCTCTTGTTTGCCTCAAGCAGATTTTATCTAGCGCTTGAGTTTCAAGTAAAGAAGACATATTGTGACGATGCGTTGTATTCGATGTTGAACTATTTGCTAAAAAAGATACCCTTCCTTTTATACCTAATCTTATAACGATACTATTTCTGTAAATGATACACTACTCTCAGGTTTGTTTAGACACTTTTGGTTATGAATTACCACCTCGAATTCTGACTTCAGAGCAAATAGAGCAACAATTGGAATCGGTATATCAACGATTGAAGCTTCCGCCGGGGAGATTAGAGTTGATGAGCGGAATTCAGCAAAGACGACTATGGAATGAAGGCACCAAGCCAAGTGAAGCTGCGGCGCTGGCCGGTAAAAAGGTTCTCAAGAAGGGAAAGATACCACCCCGTGAGATTGACTGCCTGATTTTCACCTCGGTCTGTCGAGACATGATGGAACCAGCAACAGCATCGTTTGTGCATGACATGTTGGGCTTGAGTTCAGCATGCTTGATATTTGATATTTCTAATGCCTGTCTCGGGTTTCTTGATGGCATGGTTATGCTAGCCAATATGATAGAACTTGGTCAGGTTAATAATGGATTGGTGGTGTCCGGTGAGACGGCAGAGGATTTAATATCATCAACGATAGATAACCTTCTCGCAGATCAAACACTAAGTAGAAAAACGATTAAACCTGCCTTTGCATCACTAACTATTGGCTCCGGTTCCATGGCATTATTTATGCGCCGGAGTAAAGCTGAAAAGAACGAAATCCAACTCGTTCATGGGGCCTGGAAGGCAAACACCACATATTCCAACCTTTGCCATGGCGGTCAAACCAATCGGGAGGCAACCTTGATGGAAACCAACTCTGAAGAGTTGCTTCACCGTGGAGTGGAGACTGCCGCTATGACCTGGAGTGAGTTTTCAGCTAAACCAGACTGGTCGGCAGATGATGTCGATAGGTTTTTTTGCCATCAGGTAGGTTCTGCTCACGCAAAACTCCTTTTTGATAAATTGGAGTTAGATAATAACAAGAACTATGAAACGCTAGAACTACTTGGTAATGTCGGCTCGGTTTCAGCCCCTATAACGATGGCAATGGCTGTTGAAGCGGGAGCCTTTAAGCCAGGTCAAAAAGGTGCTTTGCTTGGAATAGGTAGCGGCATTAATTGTTTGATGCTGGGAGTGGAATGGTTAGATTGAATACGAATGTTATGGGTACTCTATCAAATGAAAATGGCAGAAAGCTCTTATCTCTGGCCCGAGCGACTATTGCTGGAAGATTAGGTAAAATCTATAGTTTACCAAAAGAGATGACACCAGAGTTCCTCGAGGTGAGGGGTACTTTTGTTACCCTTAAAAAAGGAACGGAACTGCGAGGATGTATTGGTAATATTGAACCGGTAAGAAATATTGAGGACGGTATAAAGAGCAACGCAATCAGTGCAGCTTTTCACGACCATAGATTTTCTCCGCTTACCATAGAAGAACTGGCGAAAATTAATATCTCGATTTCCATACTTACTGAGGCAAACGAATTAAAATACACAGATGCACAAGATCTCTGCGCCCAGCTTAGACCTGGCATAGATGGCGTTATTCTCCGGCAGGGACGTGCCTCTGCGACTTTTTTACCGCAGGTTTGGGAACAGCTTCCCCAAGCAGAACAATTTCTCTCACATCTCTGTCTGAAGGCTGGCTTGTCAAAAGATGCCTGGAAAGATGATTTGGTGGAAATTTCGGTGTATCAGGTTCAAAACTTTGCAGAGGAAAAATGATGATTGAGCTGAAATTGCCTCCAAACATGATCAAACGGTTAGAAGATCTTTATGCGGAAATGGAGGATGCCTACGACAAAGTAGCCAGTGAGCTCGACTTTGGCTGCCAGGGGTGTTCGGATAACTGCTGTGATTCATATTTCATGCATTACACCTATCTAGAGTGGTCTTATCTCTGGATTGGTTTTTGCGAGCTCCCCCAGGATAAGCAGCGGGAAGTACTCGATAGGGCGCAAAAATATATTGCTGAATCAGGGGATGCAATTGAGCAAAATGAGCGTCCTCAAGTGATGTGCCCGCTTAACGAAAACGGCCTCTGCATTGTGTACAAATATAGATTGATGGTGTGCCGCACGCATGGTGTACCTGCGGCAATAACTCGACCAGATGGCAAAAAGCTTCACTTTCCGGGGTGTTTTCGTTGTCAGGAAATACAAGGTGATATAGACAATTCCTCCTTTGTAGAGCGAACCCCCATGCTTCGCCAGTTAGCTTTGATGGAAAATGAGCTGTTGGATAACAAAAGACATCTTCATGCTAAAGTAAAACTCACAATTGCAGAAATGCTGGTAAAGGGGCCCCCACGGCTTCCCCAGCCATTTTGCAGTAAAACCATGCTGAATCGAGAATGTAAAGAGTAAAGAAA
>CAZWVC010000035.1:0-21117 GCA_964637245.1 uncultured Desulfocapsaceae bacterium | reverse complement strand
AACTATTGTGCAGGCTTGGTAATAAAAGACGAATTTATACCATGATTAAAAATGCAATTCTCTTACCCATAAAGGCAATAGCTACAACCAGAATGGATCCAAGAACCTTTTGCATGGTGCGGGGAGAAAATTTTGCTGAGCCCAATAATGCACCGGATATACCCCCGGCCATAACCGCTATCAGCAATGAAATATATGGTAATAAATCTACCTCATTGTATTGCAATCGAGCTGTAAGACCTGCAATGGAATTTGCCCAAACAAAAATTGCTCCGCATGCAGCTGCTTCTTTTTCCGTACCAAGACCGAGAAGGATAACCAGAGGTATCAGATAAATCCCCCCACCTATCCCAATAATACCAGCAATTAAACCAAGCATCGCCCCAGAGAATAGAGCGATGAGCACCTTCGAACGTCTCTTCACCGTGATAGTTACTGATTTTGTAGGGAGATAAATACGCCAGGCGGCAAGTGAGAGAGAAAGTATAAGCAGTATATAAAAAATAAGCTTTGGCAGCTGCAACATACCTCCCAAATATGCCATGGGGATTGAAGAGATAAGAAATGGTGCAATAAGTCGGACCCTGCCATGCCCTTTATAGAGGAAGATAATAGAGCCCATGGTGGTGACAATAATATTCAAACTCAGAGAAAGAGTAGGAATAATCTGGGTGCTCGCACCAAGTAATGCCAGTAATGCTGTATATGAGCTGCCGCCGCCTAGACCCACAGAAGAATATAAAAAAGCCACGGCTGAGAAAATAATTGCTGCCGCAAAAATTGGGATGATGAGTTCATTCACTATTACTCACTCCCAAAGTTTGCCATTGGTTGCCAGCATCTGACATACAGTTTTGGTAATGGATATTGGATCTATCGGTTTTTGAAAAATGGAAATACGTTATCCCGCGTTGAAAACTGTCAGAGAGATATAAGGTAGGAGTTTTTTGAGTGAATTGATGCTGTGTATAATGAATGAGAGAGTACATTTCTTCTCCTTTCCAAACTTGGGGAGACAAGGTCGTTTCCAGCTCAACCCTACTGGCCTCTGACTATATCAGTGTTGACGTAGTTCATTCGGCATCGAGGCATATGTAAGAGCTAATCTCAACTTTTTTGGAAAAACTTTCAATATACGTGCCAACATACAAGTGTGAGTTTGAACCTAAAGTCTCTAACAACCACAATTGTAATAGATACAGGCTTTGCCGGTAACAGTGTAGAACTGGTCAGTTGAAGAGTTCGTTGGAGAAATTGGCTAAAAACGTTACGAATTCGAAACATCAAACTATACCAAGGCTTCTTCATCATGTATAATTCATTGATATACGGTGATGGTTCGATATTTGCAGTTCTTTGAGCAAATTCTATTCATTGATGTTCGCCTGGAGGCTTTATGAAACCTCATAAACTATTCATGCTGAGTTTTCTTCTCATCATATTCTCTACCACACCCTCGCTTTCTTCTCCCACCAAGCTGCGTGCCGGGGTTGCCAGCATGATAACGCCTGTCAGTGCAGTAAAATACTATCAACAGGTTGTTGAGTATTTGGGAGAAAAATTGGGTATCCCTGCTGAAATGGTTCATCGGACGACCTATGATGAAATTGATGTGATGCTCGAGGAAGGCCAGGTCGATGTAGCATTCATCTGTTCATCTCCGTATGTCATTGATAATGAGAAGTTTGGGGTTGAGCTTCTTGTTGCTCCCCTAGTTGACGACAAACCTTTTTATCAATCAAAAATCATTGTCCACCGGGATAGCGAGATAAAAAAAGTGAGTGATCTCCAAGGAAAAACCTTCGCGTTTGTTGATCCTAAATCAAATAGCGGACGACTCTACCCCGCCTACCTTCTCGCCAAAAAGCATGAAACTCCAGAGAGTTTTTTCAGCTCATACCTGTACAGCTACTCCCACAATAAATCAGTAGAAATTGTTGCAAAAAAGCGGGCTGACGGGGCCGCCGTTGACTCAATTGTCTACAATTTTATGCTGGCCAATCAATCACCCTACGCCCTTGAAACCCGGGTAATTCATGCTTCACAACAGTTTGGCATCCCCCCTGTTGTGGTTCCGCCAAAATTACCTCCCTTGCTTAAAAAAGCACTGCGGGAAATATTTTTGTCCATGCATTTAGACCCTGACGGCAAAAGAATTCTGGATGCAATGAGAATACAGAAGTTCGTCGAGGTACCCGACAGTAACTATGATGCCATCCGGGCAATGCGATCCTTTATTTCCAATAATAAAAAGCTACTGAATAACCAGCAAACTCAAGCAGGGATCAGCAATGAAAATAAAACAAATATTATCTATTTCGGAATATTGCCTCGTGATAACCCGCGAATTTCCTATGAACGTTACCAGCCTCTTGCAGACTATCTTATGCAGCAGACAGGTGAGGTTTTCGAGCTTAAACTGGAAAAAAGCTATACGGAAGTTGTGAATAGTTTAGGCCAGGGCAGAACATCCTTTGCGCTACTTGGTCCCCTTACCTACCTTGATGCATTCAAACGATTTGATACCTCCCCTATTGCAAAGAGCACAACCGCCAGGGGGGAGAATTATTTCAGAAGTGTTATCGTAACCGGCATGGATGGTTCAATAAAAGAAATGTCTCAACTGGTTGATAAAAAATTCGCTTTTGCTGCACTCTGGTCCACCTCGGGTAATCTGTTGCCACGCTACATGCTGGCATGGTCAGGTATCCACCTTAATAATCTCAATAAGTATGATAATTTCAATTATCACGATACAGTGGCAAAGAAGGTAATCAGTAAAGAATTTGACGCCGGTGCCATCAGGCTTTCAATTGCTGAACAGTATCTCCAGTATGGATTGAAAATAATTGCCACCTCGGCACCCATACCAACAGGTCCTGTTGTTGTTTCACCCAAAACTCCATATGCCACCATGCAAAAGGTACAAAAAGCACTGCTATTGATGTCAAAAACCCCAAAAGGCAGGGAGGTGCTGAAAAAACTTGACCATGATCTTCAGGGGGGATTCATTGCCGCTTCTGATGCTGACTATGCAGATATCAGGGAAATGATCAATAAAGTTCCTTTGACATGCGGCAAAGGCTGTCACCCTAAAAGGTCGTTCTGAAATGCTACGGTCTATAACCCAATCTTTACAAAAGAAATTTATCATAATTGGATTTATCTCAGTTCTCTTTTTGACAATTTTGATGAGCTTTTTTGCAGCCACGAAAACCAGGTCCGCCCTCTATAATGCTACGGAGCAGAAAGGCCGGATGCTAGCCCAGACCGTCAGCGCGCTTATCATTAACGAGTTAATCTATGAAAAACTAGGCCTTGTTGAGGAAGGTGGACTCATCGATAATTACGTTCGCGAGCTATTTCAACAGAAGGAGCTTGAACTAGAATACGTAGCTGTTCTTGATGACACATTTCAGGTTATTTCACATAGTGATTTCGGTGAGTTCGGTAAATTCTATGACGATCCCTTCATCAAGAAAACATTGCAGACTTCAGAGGTTCTGGTCCAAAAAATACAACTTTCCACCTCCCATATTGATGCGATGAAGTTTGCAGTGCCACTCTCAATTGAGGGAAAAAGGTGGGGAGCATTGACCTTTTCTCTATCACTCCAAAATGTTGAACGCGAGGCTCGCACCATTCTTTTGCAAATTTTATCACTGACTTTCCTGGCCTTAGTATTTCTTTTTGTTCTCATCTATTTTTTAAGTCAAAGATTTATCCGCCCTATTATAAATATGTCCCAGGCAATGGCAGAGGTTGAATTGGGAATGGTCGAGAAAACCATACCGGTCAAAGGTAAGGATGAACTTTCCCAAATGGCCCAAAGCTATAATGAAATGGTACGACGAATCCGCTATGCCAACGAAGAAATGAAATTGGCACATGAAAAACTTCTGCAATCGGAAAAACTCGCTACACTTGGCGTTCTCTCATCCAGCGTTGCCCACAGGATCAACAATCCATTGGGAGGCCTCTTCAACTGTGTGCGAATGCTGCAGCGAAAGGGAGATGAAAAAGAATTTAGAGAAAATTATCTCTCTTTAATTGAAGAAGGTCTGGACAGTATCGAAGAGACCGTAGGGCAGCTGCTCTGGACAGCCGGGAAGCGTGAAGGAGAGGAAAAAAACTCGGGAGTATCTGCAACCCTCTCAGGTGTTGTTTCATTCCTGGATTATCGAATGAAAAGACAAAACATAACCTATTCAGAGAATATCGCGCCCAAACTCGAGCTACCAATTGCCCCCCATGATCTCGAAGAAGTTTTTCTTAATACTATGATAAATGCAATTCAGGCAATGGAGGATGGAGGACAATTAACCATAACAGCCAAAAATATTGACTCCGCTGCCCTTATTAAAATTGAGGATACCGGTATCGGCATTCCCAGTGAGCATATAGATAAAGTATTCAATCTTTTTTACAGTACCAAGAAAGCAGGTGAAGGAACCGGACTGGGAATGTGGATGACCTATGAACTCGTAGCAAAATATAAAGGAAAAATTGATCTGGAAAGTAAGGAAGGGGTTGGTACAGTTGTTTCTATTATAATTCCGGAGAACAGATGAATAAAAGCATACTCATTGTTGAAGATGAGAAGATACTTCGAATCTCACTTACGGACGCCCTCAAAGCCGAAGGTTTTACCGTCCTTGCTGTTACCGAAGGCAGTGAGGCGCTCTCAGCGCTGCAACAAGGCGCTTTCTCCCTGTTGATTACTGATATTCGCCTGCCTGACATTAGTGGTATAGAAATTTTACGTCAAAGTCTGCAGATATCTCCAGCCACACCAGTTGTAATGATGACAGCCTATGGCAACATCAAGGATGCGGTTGAGTCGATGCGAATAGGGGCCTTTGACTATATTACCAAACCATTTGACCTGGATGAAATGTTCGCCACTGTTAACAAAGCGCTTGAGGTGCATTCAATTACTGAGGAGAATATTCGCTTGAAAAAAGACCTCAGCACCCATTTCAGTGCAAATAAAATCATAGGTGAAAGTAAGGCGATGCAAGCTGTTTTTGCCTTGTTGGATAAGGTCAGCCGAACAGAATCAACAGTATTAATCATGGGTGAATCAGGTACCGGCAAAGAGCTTATCGCCTCAACTATTCATTATCAGAGTGCCAGGAAAAAAGAAGCTATCATTCGGGTTAACTGCGCAGCCCTTCCTGACGATTTGATAGAAAGCGAACTTTTTGGTTACGAGAAAGGCGCCTTTACGGGAGCAGATGCCAGAAAGCCTGGTCGATTTGATATGGCTAATGGAGGAACGTTGTTTCTTGATGAAATAGGTGATCTGCCTCCTCTTACCCAAACGAAAATTCTTCGGTTTCTAGAAGAGAAGACTTTTGAACGGCTTGGTTCTACAGCCACCGTCACAGCTGATGTCAGGATAATTGCCGCTACCAACAAAAATCTAGAGAAAGAAGTTAAAAAAGAAACATTTAGGGAGGATTTATATTACCGTCTCAATGTTATACCCGTGGTATTACCCCCATTGCGAAACAGAGTAGAAGATATCGCTTTACTTACTGAAGCCTTTACTCACCGCTTTAATGACAAGTTTGGCACAAAGGTCAGCTTTGGACAGTCTGCCATTAAGGAGCTACTTAAATATAATTATCCAGGCAATGTACGTGAGCTGCTCAATGTGGTGGAAAGATGTATAGCCCTGTCAAGCAATAAGACCATAGGACGAAACGACCTGCCTTCACATATCCTGAACAACAAGCAAGAGAAAGTTCCTCTTCATACCCTGCAAATGGTGAGTGCTGAAGCTGAGATGAACCATATCATTAAAATACTTAAAGTAACCCAGGGAAATCGTTCAAAAGCGGCTGAAATACTTGGTATAAGTCGAAAAACACTATGGGAAAAAATCAACAATTATGGTTTACAAATAGATTGAATTATCAATAACCCACTAATTTTGATTTTGTTACTACAATGTAACACTCTCGACTAAAATATTCGCTATATCTCCCTGATATTATATATATTTAATATGAATCTCAGCTGAATGTTTCGGTAAATCTGGCCTACACACCCGAAGACAGAAACACAAATACATATAATTACAGACTTAATCACGTCTCTCCCAAAAACAGCGTTACGCTGCAGTAACACATGTGGCCCTTTTTGGCATGGCACAAAAAATGCTATTTCCAATAGGAGTGACCAGTTCTGGGTTACCGACAAGAAAACATTAAATTTGTGGAGGCGTGCATGAAGATCAAGCGAAGGGACTTTTTAAAGTTATCTGCTGCCGCAGGAGCCACTGCTGCATTGAGCGGCTGCGGCGCAACAGGGGAGCCAAGCATGAATGCATTGGCTGGCAATGGCATGAAAAAGGGTAAAATCGGATCATTGCCTGGAGAGTGGAAGGCATCATCATGCCAAGGCTGTACCACCTGGTGCCCTGTTGAGGTTTTTGTTCAGGACGGCAGGGCTGTTAAGGTTAGAGGTAACCGTTATTCAAAACAAAATGAGGGAAGTGTCTGCCCACGCGGCCATATTTCTCTGCAGCAGCTCTATGATCCGGATCGTATCAAGGTGCCGATGAAACGCACCAACCCGAAGAAAGGCCGTGGTGAAGATCCCGGTTTTGTTCCGATAAGCTGGGATGAGGCATTGAATACTATTGCCGACAAAATGATGGAACTTCGCAACAACAATGAACCTGAAAAGTACTGTTTGATGAGGGGGCGATATACATATCTGCGTGATGTAATTTATGGCGTAATGCCTAAAGTTTTTGGTTCACCCAACAATATCTCTCACAGCTCAACATGTGCGGAGGCAGAAAAATTTGGGGCCTACTATACCCAAGGATACTGGGGTTATAGGGATTATGACCTGGACAAGGCAAGATATATTCTAATATGGGGTTGCGATCCTGTAGCAAGTAATAGGATGGTTCCTGCAACTATCAAACGGTTGGGTGATGCCCTGGACCGCGCCACAGTCGCAGCTGTTGACCCAAGGCTTACCACCAGTGCTGCTAAGGCCAATGAATGGCTACCATTAATACCAGGAACGGATGGCGCTCTAGCTCTAGGCATAGCGCATGTGATTCTCTCAGAAGGCCTCTGGTATAAGGATTTTGTTGGTGACTTTAAAGACGGTGTGAATCAATTTAAGGCAGGTAAGGATGTAAATGAATCAGCCTTTGTGGAAAAAGAAACCCATGGAGTTGTGAAGTGGTGGAATATAGCAGTTAAAGATATGACTCCAGCAAAAGCAGCCGAGCTGTGCGGTATCGATCAAGATCAGATTATCCGTGTTGCCAGAGGCATGGCTAAAGCTGCACCGAATGTCTGTGTCTGGATGGGGCCAGGAGCAGCAATGCATGCTCGAGGCGGTTATTCAGCCATGGCTGTTTGTGCCCTTGGTGGACTGGTAGGAGGCATTGATAATGAAGGTGGCTCCCTGCAGACAGCTAAAATACCGGTCAACAAAATGGACAAGAAAATCCTCAAAAAGCATCAGGATGATTTGTCCAAAAAACATTCGAAATTCGAAAAAATCGATCAGCGAGGACGTCTTGAGTTGCCTGTCATAGCAAAAGGAAAGTCTGGAGGTGGTGTTTCAACAAATAATGCTGCAATCGGTATCCTCAATAAAGATCCCTATGACATTAAAGTGCTTGTCGGATATATGAACAACTTTGCCTTCTCATGCAACGGCACTGAGCTTTGGGAAAAGGCGCTTGCCAGCATACCCTTTTCTGTTCATCTGACGACAAACTCATCTGAATCTACAGCCTTTGCCGATATTGTCTTACCCTGTACTGTCAATAAGTACGAAAGATTCGGGTTTGTCAAGACTAAGGCCAATCGTTACGCAACTTGCACCCTGTTACAGCCGGTTGTAGATCCCATTTGGGATGTTATCGTGGACGAAACGGAATTTCCATTTCTGATAGCTGAGAAACTTAAGGATCGAGGATTCTCCAATCTGTATGACTGCCTGATTGAAATGTATTCTGATCCCGAAACAGGAAAGAAACCAGCAAACAGCAAGGAGTTCACTGAGTTTGCCTTGAAGTATTATACCAAGCCACTGTGGGACGGAAAAAAAGATACTCACGGTGACAAGATCAATGGCTGGGCCGATATGCTTAAACGCGGAATGTGGAATTCTGAGCCGTACAAATATAGATCTCATTGGGGTGGTAAATTTAAGACTGCCACGAAGAAATTTGAGTTTTACAGTGAAACGATTAAGCAGGCACTTACCAAGCATGCAAAAAAACACAATGTCGACGTCGATACCGTCCTGGATAAGGCTAACTATACAGCTCGTGGGGAAATGGCATTTGTTCCGCACCATGAGCCACCCTTGCGCCACGGCAGTGAGAAGGATTACCCTCTTGTCTTTATCGATTATAAATCAAGGCTAAATACCGAGGGCCGTTCTGGTAACCTTCCCTGGTACTACGAATTTAAACATGTCGACCCTGGTGATGTAGGGGGGCAGGATACCCTGCGAATTAACCCAATTGACGCCAAAAAGTACGGTATCAAGGATGGCGACAAAGTACGGCTTTCCTCTGTTGCGGCCAGCGGAGAGTGCATCGCTCGTGTTTGGGAAGGTGTTCGTCCCGGTACGGTAAGCAAGTCCTTTGGTCAGGGACATTGGGCCTATGGTAGAACAGCGACAGAAGATTTTGCCAAAGCCCGGCCAAGGGGTATCAACAACAATACCATAATCCCGTGGGAGTTAGAGAGATTATCCGGATCCAATGCACGAAATGGCGGGCACGCAGCAGTTCGTGTCGAGAAGATATCGTAACAGGAGGACAGAAAAATGACGCAATATGCAATGATAATAGATTTACAAAAATGTGTCGGTTGCGGTGCCTGTGCTCTTGCCTGCAAAACTGAGAACAACACCGCTTTGAGAAAAAATGGACAAACCTATAACTGGGCTGATTTTATCCATGAGACGACGGGAACTTTTCCAAACACCAGGTATCGTACCCTGCCTGTACTATGTAATCACTGCAGCGATGCACCTTGTGTCGATGCCTGTCCGGTGGAGCCTAAAGCAATGTTCAAAACAGCCGAGGGTATCACCATGCACAGTGTTGAAAGGTGTATCGGTTGCCGATCCTGCCAGGATGCATGCCCTTACAGTATGGAGGAGGTTGAAAAAGATGGTTCTGCCGGAGAATATAGTGTTATCAGCTATAATGAGGAAGGTGAGCCATCACACTCCTATTTCACTGATAAAACACAGTTAATTAACAACTGCACTACCACCGGCACTGAATTAGCCTCTCTGGCAGGTGTCAATCCGCCCTACGCGCACAGATATGCAGTCCATGACTGCGAAGACATCAGACGCGATCATGTTGTGGAAAAATGCCTGCTCTGTGATCAGAGGCGAGTAGTAGGCAAACAGCCCTATTGTGTCGACTCCTGCCCATCTGGTGCACGGGTTGTCGGTGATATCCATGATCCTAACAGCAAGGCATATAAACTGCTGAGGAAATATAAGTCCTTCGTGCTTCAGGAAGATGAAGGGACACAGCCCAATGTCTACTACATCCGGGACTATAGGGTGTAGCTAAACCACAAAAAAGGCAATGCGTTTCCAACAAAGGAAGCGCATTGTCAAATTTGAGATCATTGATTATGAGCAAAATCATACAACGCGGTGACTGTTTTAAATTATTGGCAGCATGCTTTTATGAACCCGAGAAACAGATATTTGTTGAAGAAGAGATAGGCGACAAACTTGCATTCTTACTCAAGGAAATATCCCACGAAGGCGCACATGAGGCTGAAAAGCTGCATCACGCACTTCAGCATACTGATCAGGAAAGGCTCAGTATTGATCATGCCGCTCTTTTTGTGGGCCCCTTTGAGTTACTCGCAGCTCCTTACGGTTCTGTTTATATCGAAAAAAAACGTCTTGTCATGGGAGAATCAACTGTAAATGCTGCGCGGTATTATGAGGAAGCAGATCTTGCAGTTGATCTAAAAGAACCTCCGGACCACATAGTTATAGAGCTTGAGTTCATGTACTATCTTTGCAACAAAGAGGCACATTTTATATCAAATGGTCTTGCTGAGGAAGCACGTAAAATGCATGATATTCAATTACGTTTTTTTCACAATGCAATTCGGCCATGGGTTTATCAGTTCTGTGAGAACATTGAAAAAGGATCAGATAACCCCTTTTATTATCACCTCGCACAATGTCTACGATATTTTCTGGTGGCATGTGAAGATTTTTACGTTCAAACAACTGATGTAACTCTATGACAGGCTGTTAATCCGGATGCTCTCATTAACCACTCTACTCAAAACAGCAACTGATCCTCAATGTTCAGTGGATTTGATCCAACATCGGTGTCTTCGCAAAAGACTCAACACCAATAATTGCTCGAGGTGTCTGGACGTATGTTCACCAGGAGCACTGTCTCTTCATGGTCGTCAAATAGCAATTGACAAAGAGTCCTGCACAGAATGCATGGCATGTGTGTCGGTTTGCCCACAGGATGCGATGACTAGCAAGTTTGATTCAACCGCATTCCTGGTAGATTTATCAAAAAGGTCAAACCCACTGGTCACATGTGAGCCACAATATCATATATATCCAGATGAATTAGCCATTCCCTGCATGGGTCTTATTTCAAAACAACTTTTGGTTGCAATGGCTCTAAATAGCTGTAGAGAAATACACTTTGATTTGTCAGGCTGCTCAGGGTGTTTCAATAATCACGCTGCAGAACTCTTCAGGGACATCTTTAAAGAGGTTATTAGTGTGATGACCGATATTGTGGCTACCCACATGCACATCTCTGAATCACCACCAGAAACGGTTGATCCGCAATCTGAAAGAAGACGATATCTGTTTGATCTAAAAAATACATTCTCCAAGGCAACCCGAAGCCACCTGAAATTTGATAAAAAATCCCCCACTACGCCCCCCAGACAAAGTCGCAGGATACCAGAAAAAGTGAAGCTCATGCAAAAGCTGATAAAGGGATTAGATGATGACATTCAACTTCGTATCCTTTCTCTTCTTGGTCATACTCTAGAAATAAATGATGACTGTAACTGCTGTCCCTTATGCAAAGGCATCTGCCCTACAGGTGCAATTACCATCGTGCGCGCAGAGCAGGACAAATATCTTAAGTTTGATACCCTTTTCTGCAGTGGCTGCGGACTCTGTGTGGAGTTCTGTAAAAAAGACTCACTTAGACTCAAGCACTTTACTGCCAGTAAGTTGTAACCGCTCTGCCCAAATGTCCGGGTCTCCTTCTTTGTTCTCTTTCTTGAAGAGGCAAGAAAGTGACATAAGCATCTAATATCAAGTAATTACTTACGAAGAACCTAAATTCTAAGATGCAAAGTAATGTTTGGTTTTCAAGCAGAACCTTACCAGCATGAGCATCACCGGTACCTCGATAAGCACACCAACGACAGTAGCCAGTGCAGCTCCAGAAGAAAGCCCGAAGAGCATTACCGAGGTGGCAATGGCAACTTCAAAGTGATTGGATGCACCGATCATCGCCGCAGGCGCTGCATCCTCATATTTAAGTTTTAACATGCGGGCAAGCCAGTATCCCAGTGCAAAAATCACCACCGTCTGAATAAACAACGGTATGGCAATCCAGAGAATCGTGAGAGGGTTTTCAATTAGGATTTCCCCCTTGAAGCTGAAGAGCAGAACCAGGGTGGTCAGCAGGGCCACGATTGTCACCGGGGTAAGGACGTGGAGAAACTGTTCCTTGAACCATTTCTCCCCCTTGATCTGGAGGATGAGCTTTCTCGAAATATATCCGGCAACCAGGGGCAAGGCAACGTAGACGGAAATTGAGAGCAGCAATGCCTGCCAGGGAACCGGAAGGCGGCCAACTCCAAGAAGAAAGCCACCCAGAACGCCGTAGAGAAGAAGCATGGTGAGTGAGTTCAGCGCAACCATTACCAGGGTTAACCCATCATTTCCCCTGGCAAGGTACCCCCATACCAAAACCATGGCAGTGCAGGGCGCAATTCCAAGCAAAATGCAGCCTGCCAGATAACTGCGCCATAATGGAACCTCCAGCATTTTCACCCCTTCATGGATTACCACAATACCTGCACCATGCGTTGAGCCTGGTTGCAGATCGAGGCCAAAGGGAAGTTTCACCAGATCAACAGCTTCCGTGCCAATGAATCCTTTGAAAAGAAAGCCAAGGAAGAGAACTGCTATCGCATACATGGTAAAGGGCTTTATTGCCCAGTTGATGAACATGGTAAGAAAGACAGGTTTGCCGCTTTTTCCCGCTTTAACTACCGAACCAAAATCGATTTTCACCATTATCGGGTACATCATGAAAAACAGGCAGATGGCAATGGGGATGGAGACAACTGGGGCACCACCGACGTTAAGAGTCATGGAATCCAGGGTTTTGGCAAAACCTGGTGCAATTTTGCCTAGGAGAACCCCACCGCCGATACATAAAGCAACCCAAAGGGTCAGATATCTCTCAAAAATTGAAGTCATCTGGCGTGACTGACTTGTTGCAACTGCTTCACTCATAGCGAATCTCCTGGTTATTTCAACAGTTCTGGTAAAGTTTCTACATACTCTTTTATTTCATCCCGAACTTTTCGGTAACATTGCAGCTTTTCCTCTTCGTCAGAGAAATTTTCAGCAAGCCGCGGTGGGTCGGCAAAATTATGGTGAATGACCCGGCAGTTTGGCGGCACTAGAGGACAGCTTTCGTGGGCATGGTCGCAAACAGTGATGATAAGATCAAACGCTGTCAAATCAAACTCATCAATCAGCTGGGATTTTTGGGAGGCTATATCTATACCACTTTCTAGCATAACCTCTACAGCATAGGGGTTTAAACCATGAGTTTCGATCCCAGCAGAATATGCTGTAACTGAATCCGCCAGTAAATGTTTAGCCCAGCCTTCAGCCATCTGGCTCCTGCAGGAGTTACCGGTGCAGAGAAAGAGAATTTTCATTTTAGCCATGTTCATTCACCTCGTTGTCTGCGACAGATATCCACAGGGTTTTCCATAAGAATCGAATCAAGATGTTTTTCATCTGTGATAATCTCAGGCAGGCTTTGTAACGTTTGTCTCAACCACTTTTCAGGAAAATCTTGAGGAAAATTTTCACAGAGGCTGAAATAATTCCATCTGCCATCTTTTCTACTGGTGATTATGCCAGTATCCTGTAGCAGAGCAAGATGCTTGGAAGCGGTAGCACCAGAAACACCTAACATTTCAATTAGCTGACAGGCACACAGCTCATCCTGCCGCTGTAACGAGGCGATTATGCGTAAACGATTTTTATCTGCCAGAGCTTTGAATAACGATAGAAGAGGTTCCATATGAATCCATCATATTTATATTTAGCTGCATGGCTAAATATAAAGAGTAAATAGCGACTAGCAAGTCAAATTTTAACAAAAATGGAAATTTAATATGTTCATAATATTAGAGCCAGTTGTCAGCCAATACTTGAATTAGCTCTTCTCAGCCATTATTGTGAAGTGCATGAATTTTCACTGATTCTCATATCATTTACTTTTCCGATTTTTTGTATGAACCTTTAAACATTTATAACTCACATCTTTGCAAGGAGATTCCATGGATAGATTTGATGTCATCATCATCGGCACCGGAACAGCAGGACAAAGTGCTGCATTTGAGCTGGCGGCAGAGGGTTACAGTGTTGCTATAGTGGAAAGTAGTTCTACCCCTGGAGGTGTATGCGCGCTTCGCGGCTGCCAGGCGAAGAAATATTTCTATGAAGTTACTGAAACAGTGGCAAGAGCAAGACATCTTATGGGAAAAGGGGTAAATGAGATACCTGGTACCAACTGGTCGAAAATCCTTGGTGAGAAGAATAAATTCACTGCAGCCATACCCGAGAATACAGTAAACAATTTGCGCGGTAATGGCGTGGCGTTGTATCGAGGCGAAGCAGGATTTGTAGACGGTTCCACTATCACCGTTGACAGTACCACATTGTACGCTGATGCAATAATCATCGCCACCGGCGCACTCCCCAGAAAACTCAATCTTGCTGGCAGCGAACATACGATTACCAGCAACGAATTTCTTGAACTCAATGCATTACCGAAACGTATAGCTTTCATCGGGGGAGGTTTTATATCCTTTGAATTTGCCCATTTTGCTGCCAGGTTGGGTGGTTCAGCGAACAACATTCATATTCTTGAAGTACATGACAGACCACTCCAGCCTTTTGACGAAGATATGGTGGCAAAACTCATCGCAGCCTCTGCCGACGAGGGCATCAATATACATACAGCGAGCAGCGTTTCTTCCATCTTGAAAAATAATAGTGCCTATATCGTCGAAACGGCTTCTGGCGAGACCCTGCAAGTTGACCTGGTAGTCAACAGTATCGGTCGGGTGCCGAATATTGATGATTTGAATCTCCAGGCCGCGGGTGTTGAATTTTCTGCAAAAGGTATACGGGTGGACGCAAACATGCAGTCATCAAATCCACATATTTATGCAATTGGTGATTGCGCTGAAACACTTCAATTAGCACGAGTGGCTGATATGGAGGCCCTCACTGCCGCAGGTGCTATTGTTGCGAGAAAGGAAGGGCTGGATCTGCCCTCAATTGATTACAGTGCCGCTCCGGCAGTGCTGTTTACCTATCCGCAACTGGGTATGGTTGGTAAAACCGAAAAACAGTTGCAAACTGAAGATATTAAGTATTGGAAAAGTTTTGAGGCTAATCTGAGCTGGCCTACGTATCGGCGTATCGGTATGAAGCATGCTGCGTATAAAATACTTGTTGATGCCAACGATCATATCCTTGGTGCCCATTTTCTCTCTGATAACACCACCGGACTGATCAATACCTTTAAACAGGCAATGCTTAACAAAACACCAGTAGCTGAATTACACAGAGCAAATATCATGGCACCATATCCCTCGCGGGAAAGTGACATTCTCTATATGCTTGCGCCATTTATCGAATAAACATCCTTCGGGTAAATAAACTGATAAATAAACCGCTTAGCATATATTTATCCTTACTTCTTAAGTACAACAGAATCCTATTGTTTGAGTCGATAATATTAAGGAGGGTTAAGAGAATTAGAGGAAAATGACATCCCAAAAGACTACAGCGCACTGAATTCATTGAGGATATCTCTCTAAATCTTATGCTCAGGTAGCTCGCTCAACGACCATAAACGCAGTAATAGCATTCGCAGTCATTGATATCACAATAATCAAGACCTTCTACTTGTTGTTCAGGAAGCGATTCAGTGAAATAGGATCGAATCAACTCATTCCCCCCACCCCGATCATATTTAACAATCTCATAAAAGCGATAATTTTCAAGAAGATGAATTTCTTCATACCCTTGGGCCCGTATATCTATATTCCATCTAAGCCGTTCAATTGAGGGAAAAGTCAGACGCGGGTGGAGATTATAGCTGGGAAAAACACCTTTTACTTCATTATGCAGATAGGCGGCAATGTGCACATCTTCTTCAGAAATGTCCCTGCCACTCCACAATCTGATCAGATACTTCAAAGCAAACTTCTTACCAGATTGGGTGTTGGTTTTTCTCTGAGCATCCAGCCATTCGTAAGCAATGCGAACCTTATCATCGGTTACATGCTGAATTCCTGAAAGATCAAGTGCCGATTCCGCCACTTTTATCTGCTCTGAGGTAATCATAATTCTCACTCCTTTTCTTTTCTATGATCCACCTTATTGCACTATTGTTCTCTTAGTTTCCCAAAATAAGGAAAATACCTTCCGGGTCCCGGAGGAATTTCTCACAACATTTTGAATAGTGCATGTAATATATAAGTAACTATAAGCCCTTTTTTAGCTTCATAAACTACATGCTTTTTATTCATGAATTTTCACTTATTTTTCGCTGCATTATGTCTCTTCAAAATGTGAGAAAAATACCTATTCTACTGTTAGGGAGGTAGACAAAGTACAGAATAAATAACAAAAATGGTGAAAGATCAGATGAGTGCTCATAAGGATATATGGCATACTTTATCGGTGAAACAGGTTTTTACAGAGCTCGACGTAAAAGAAAGTGGACTCTCTTCTACAGAAGTGGAGCATCTGCATAATAAGTTTGGGTGGAATCGTCTTCCGGAACCACCGCGTCGCAGCCCATTGGTGCGCTTTCTCAGCCAGTTTAACAATATCCTGATCTATGTACTGCTCGGTGCAGCAGTTGTTACAACTCTGCTGGCAGATTGGATTGATGCGGGTGTTATTCTGGGTGTTGTTGTTATCAACGCAATCATCGGTTTTATCCAGGAGGGAAAAGCCGAAAAAGCGGTCGATGCGATTCGCCAGATACTTACCCATGAGGCCCTGGTTACCCGCGATGGTATAAAGAAGTCCCTTTCGGTCGAGGAATTAGTACCTGGTGATATTGTCCATCTTCGTTCTGGAGACAAGGTCCCTGCCGATTTGCGCCTATTTTTCTGTAAAGACCTAAAAGTTGAAGAAGCACTGTTGACCGGAGAGTCGGTACCTGTTGAGAAAACAACCAATCCAGTTGCAGTAAACACTCCTTTGGGAGATAGAAGCGGTATGGCATTTTCGGGAACCATGATTAGCTATGGCCAAGGCACAGGAGTGGTGGTTGCTATCGGGGAGAAGACGGAGCTTGGCAAAGTGAGTGCCCTCCTTTCCCGAGTGGAAACGCTTAAAACCCGCCTCACCCAGAGGATGGATGAATTCAGTAAGTGGCTGACCGGGGCAATCCTCATCCTGGCCTGCGGAACATTGCTGTTTGGTCTGATGTTGCGCGACTACACCTTTGCCGAATTGTTTTTTGCCAGTGTGGCCCTGGCTGTTGCCGCTATTCCCGAGGGTCTCCCGGCCATTATCACCATAACCCTTGCTCTGGGTGTTCAGCGAATGGCTAGACAGAAAGCGATTATACGGCGTCTGCCAGCAGTGGAAACCCTAGGCTCAGTAACCATAATCTGCTCAGATAAAACCGGAACATTAACTCGTAATGAAATGACGGTAACCACCGTGATCCAACCGGATAAGCACTATTCGGTAGATGGTGCCGGATATGAACCCCATGGAAATTTTTATAAAAATGAAAGCAAAGTATCTCCTCAGGATATCCCCCAGCTCATAGAACTTATTCAAGCCGGACACCTCTGTAATGATGGTTCTGTACGACAGGAAAAAGGTAGTTGGTATGTCCAGGGTGATCCCACCGATGGCGCCCTGATCACTTTGGCCCGTAAGGCGGGAATTGACACGGATAAAATCCATCAGGATTATCCACGAAAGGACGTTATTCCCTTTGAATCCGAGCACAAATTTATGGCAACCCTCCACACCGTGCAGGACGGAGAGAGTGTTGTTTATCTAAAAGGAGCACCGGAACGGATACTGGCCATGAGCACCACGCAACGTCAAGAGAATGGTGACCAACCACTTGATCATGCATACTGGAATGAGCAGGTAGAAACCATTGCCCAACGAGGTCAGCGAACCCTGGCTGTTGCATCTTTTACATTAGCAGAAGACTTACCCCTTACAGTTGAAAGCATCGAGGGAAAACTCTGCCTGCTTGGACTGTTTGGCTTGATTGATCCCCCTCGGGAAGAAGCCGTCAAGGCTGTAACTAGCTGTAATACTGCAGGCATTCAGGTAAAAATGATCACTGGTGATCACGCCCTGACTGCTGCAGCAATTGGCAGACAAATTGGCCTCGATGTAGAGCGACCACCAATCACCGGCCAGGAAATCGAAGCGATGGATGATGACCACTTACAGATCTTTGCCCAGAAATCGAACATATTTGCCCGGGTCAGCCCTGAGCACAAACTTCGTCTGGTAACCGCCCTCCAGGCCAATGGTCATATCGTGGCAATGACCGGTGATGGAATTAATGATGCTCCTGCCCTCAAACGGGCCGATGTCGGGGTGGCAATGGGTATGAAAGGTACAGAAGCAGCCAAAGAAGCGGCTGAAATGGTTCTTGCCGACGACAATTTTGCCTCCATTGTCCATGCCGTCGAGGAGGGTAGAACCGTCTATGATAATATCAGAAAAACCCTCGCATTTATTCTGCCAACCAATGGTGCTCAGGCTGGTATTATCATCGCCTCGGTAATGATGGGAATTGCCCTGCCAATTACCCCATTGCAGATTCTCTGGATCAATATGGTCACTGCTGTTACACTCGGGCTCTCACTGGCTTTTGAGCCTCCGGAGGGTAATGTGATGCACCGGTCACCACGTCCTCCCCAGGAACCTCTCTTAACCCAGTTTCTCTCCTGGCGGATTGTGTTTATCTCTGCAATTGTGGTGATGGGTACACTGGGGCTTTTCCTCTGGGACCGTTACATTGGTGAAACACTGGAAATGGCCCGTACCACTGCAGTCAACACCCTTATATTTTTTCAGATTTTCTACCTGCTCAACGCCCGTTATCTCAAAGAATCGGTATTGTCCCGTGATGGCCTCACGGGCAACCCGGCCGTTTTTATAGCAATTGCGAGTATTGCTTCGTTACAGTTACTGTTTACCTATCTACCGCTCTTCCAGAATATCTTCGGCACCGAATCTATCCCTCTAGGTGACTGGCTGAGGTTGATAGGGTTTACCTGTACGGTATTTTTCATCGTCGAGATTGAGAAATACATCGTTCGCCGAATGGCCAGGAATAAACAAAGAAATGCAGAACAATAGCAAGCGTTGAGAGAATAAACCCGTTTTAATGAATGTTGAAGGAATACTTGTGCATCCGGTTGACAAGCATCTTGTCACCATTGTATAGTCTTTGACCAGGTTAAAATTGCAGGGGTGGCTTCGAGCCTGAGATGATACCCATGGAACCTGACCTGGTTAATACCAGCGTAGGGAATCGCAATAATCAGCTGCTGTTCCAGAAATTGTATTCCCCTTCAGCTCCAGGCATCACCTAGACATCCCCCTGTGTGAATCAATTTGTTTAGAGAGGAATTTATGTCATCACTACTCGCCGAACAGTGCGCGGAAAGCCTCCGCCAGATACGAAAAAACAAGCCGCTCATTCACAATATTACCAATTATGTGGTGATGAACTATACAGCGAACATTCTGCTCGCCATAGGAGCCTCTCCGGTTATGGCTCACGCTGCAAACGAAGTCGAAGAGATGGTCTCTTTTGCCGGTTCACTGGTTCTCAACATCGGAACCTTGAGCGATCCCTGGATCGATGCCATGATACTGGCTGGTCGCAAAGCAGCCTCGCAAAGTACTCCGATTATCCTCGACCCGGTTGGTTCCGGAGCCACCACAATGCGTACTGCCACTGCAAAAAAGATATTGGCCGAATGCAGTGTAAGTATCCTCCGCGGCAACAGCTCAGAAATCCTCTCCCTTGGAAAAGAAACATCTACCACCAGAGGAGTTGATGCAACGCATACTGTTGCCGAATCGGCAGATACCGCTGCAGAACTTGCCGATGAACTGGCTACTACCATTGCTATTACTGGCCCTGTGGATTTGATCACCGATGGCTCCAGAGTTGTGCGCGTGGAAAACGGTCATTCGATGATGCCGTATGTAACCGGAACAGGTTGTGCTGCCACCGCTGTGATTGGTGCCTTTGCTGCCATAGAACAAGATATGGTTGCTGCTGCAGTCGGCGGTCTTGCTTTCCTGGGACTTGCCGGAGAACGGGCAGGTAAAATGGCCAATGGTCCGGGCAGCTTCATGATAGCTATGCTCGATGCAATTTATGCCATTACTCCCGATGAACTTCTCAAAGGCAGTAAAATCATTGAGGGCTAAAATAATTATGCTTAATTATTCACTCTATCTGGTTACCGATCGAGGTTTATCTCGGGGACGCTCAACCCTGGAGGTAGTAAAGGCTGCTGTAGAGGGTGGAGTAAGCTGTGTGCAATTGCGGGAAAAGAACTGCTCGACCCGGGAGTTCATCCGCGAGGCAAGAATTCTGCAAGAATTTTTACACCCTAAAAACATCCCTTTGATAATTAACGACAGGGTGGATGTGGCTCTGACGATTGGTGCCGATGGAGTCCATCTTGGCCAGAAGGATATGCCCATGGGTGATGCCAGAAAACTGCTTGGCGACAAACTCATCATTGGTATTTCTGCTGAGACGTTAGATGATGCGGTAACCGCAGAATCAGAAGGGGCAGATTATATAGGAGTCAGTCCGGTTTTTTCCACCACCACGAAGAAAGATTTAGCTCCGCCTCTTGGTCTCAAGGGAATCAGGGATATTCGCAATAAAGTCAAGCTGCCCCTGGTGGCTATTGGGGGAATAAACCCGGAGAATGCCACCGAGGTAATCCAGGCGGGTGCCGATGGTATTGCCGTTGTCTCAGCAATCGTATCGGCTAAATGTCCTACAACAGCTGCCAAAGTTCTACATGAAATGATAACTCAACATAAGAAGTGAGGAGTACATGACACAGGCAAAAAAACACTATCACCGGGTATTAACAATCGCCGGTTCAGATAGCGGCGGAGGAGCTGGTATCCAGGCTGATTTAAAAACATTCTCAGCCCATGGCTGTTATGGAATGTCGGTCATCACCGCGTTGACCGCTCAGAACACCATCGGGGTGAGCGCAATTCATCCTGTTCCCGTGAATTTTGTTGAAGCCCAGATCGATGCCGTCCTGGAAGATATCGGTGCTGATGCCATTAAAATCGGCATGCTGTTTTCACCTGAGCTTATCGAGGCAGTGGCACAACGACTTCGGCAGCACCGGGCATCAAATATCGTGCTTGATCCGGTAATGGTTGCCCAGAGTGGTGATCGACTTCTCCTAAATGATGCCATTGCAGTACTCAAGGCCGAACTGATTCCTCTGGCAGATCTAATTACACCAAATCTCCCGGAGGCTTCCGTTTTGCTCGACCGTGAAATACGCAACCTTGATGAACTTGAAGATGCAGCGAAAGATCTGACACAGTTGGGCTGTGCGAATGTCCTGATTAAAGGTGGGCATCTTGAAGAAGGTGACAGTGATGATCTGCTCTATTTGGGTGATGAGAATAAGCTGAGCAGTCTACCTGAAAAACGCATTTCCACCATCAATAATCACGGCACCGGCTGCACGCTATCATCAGCTATTGCTTCTGGGC
>CAZWVC010000034.1:0-21201 GCA_964637245.1 uncultured Desulfocapsaceae bacterium | reverse complement strand
TTACATGAAATGGATGCGATATTATCTTGTTTTTTGCCATAAATATCATTTCGGGCAAGGAACGAACGTAAGCTTGTCTACCTTCTAGAAAAAGCTCAACGAAAAGAAACAACCAGTACAGCTGCAAAAATTGGCCAAACGGGCTGTTCAGTTGTATTTTACGTGTACTCAGTCTTCGAAAAGACACCAGGATTTAAAGAATAAAGACAATACTCCCAACACCATCAATATTTCACCTAACACATTCATTGACGATCGTCAAGATTACATGGCCGTATAAGCTGTTTCCCGGCAATTAGTAGATCCTGTAGCTGAGAAAAGAACAACAAAGGGAAGAGGAGCAAAGAGCCCACTTGATTTTTAATATGTTCACCAGCAATATTACTGTCAAAGTAATTGCATCATGTAAAAATGTCTACTGAATCAAGGGAATATGTCTTCCTAAAAACCTAACTACAAAAAAACAATTTCAGATTAGTGCCTATCCATGACTACCTTTAGCCAGACGTTTGTCAGATAAAATATAAAGTTGGAAATGAAATGTGTAAGGTTGAGTGTGGACTCATACAGCTAATGATACAGCTAATGATGTTTTACAGCTAATGACTGCATGAGAGTTTTTATTCTGCTGTCTAATCTCATGGGGAAAACTCCTTATCAAATGATGCAAACATCACTATTCATTTGTGTCACTGTCGATTTTGAGAATTTTGTCACCAGGTTTCAAGGTGGATCCTGTTTTAGTGTAAATAGCGGTTACAATTCCATCTATTTCGCTCAGAATAGGAGTTTGCATCTTCATGGCTTCCATCACTGCAATCCTGTCCCCAGCTATTACTTCCTGACCTTCTTTAACAGAAAGTTCAACAATGGAGCCTGAAAAAGGTGAGCGCATATCACCTGCTTTGGCAAGATCCAGTATTTCCTCTTTCGTGAGTTGTGGTAAAGTGCCAGCGCTACCTGCTTCAGCTGGAGCAGCAAATGTGAAAACGGTGGGGTGATGATCGACGGTGAGGTACACACTTGTCTCACCGGTATCAGTTACTGGAGACGGACCTATTTCGATGAGATGTTCTTTGCCATCATTATCGCGGAAAGCTAAATTTTCCCCGATCTCAAAACCTCCACGACGGAATAGTATAGATGGTGGCAGTACGTGGGCTTTGCCATACTCTTCTTCGAACTTAAAAAAGTCAACTGCATCGTTGGGGTGTTGCAGATAGAGTACAAGTTGCTCATCGGTGGGTTCTGCCCCAATTTTCTCTGCAAGTTCATAGCGTTCTTTGCCTAAGTCCATATCTTCAATCTGTTCTGAACCACCTTCATTTTCAAGCATTTCCTGCCAGTTATCACCAAGTATTTTTTGGTAAATCCAGATGTCAGGCTTATAGAAGGGGAAAGGACCGTATTTTCCGAGAAGCAGATTACGCAGATCACCAGAAGGATTGGCGTACCTCTCCTCACCAAGAACATTTGCTACGGCAGTTGTCCACAAAATCTGGGAACCAGGTGTTACCGACCAGAAATTACCGAGCTCTTTCTGAACTCGTGGAAGTTCCTCGTGGAGAATATCGGGCATATTATGGAGAAAATCTCCCTTAACCGCCTGTTCAAGGCTGGAACCCATTGCCCCTCCAGGAAGTTTATGGATTTGTACCGTAGGTTGAAATCCTTTTATTTGGGATTCAAACTGTTCATAGTGTCTTCTCTCATCGCGGATTGTTTCTGAGGTTTCAATGATTGCTTTTTCATTGATTGATTCAGCGTAGAATCCATGATCATTGAGCGTCTGAATCACACTGAGCATGGGAGGAGGGCCGTAGTAACCGGTAAAGGCTGAGTCAGCTGCATCTACTATCTTTGCACCGTTCTTAACAGCTTCGGTAATTCTTCCGACATCATTGCCATCGGTGTTGTGGCCATGATAATGAAGGGGTAAATCCGGCAAAGCCTGTTTGAGGCTGTCAACAAGATTGCCGATGCGTAACGGGGTTCCCAGACCACCATGATTTTTAATACAGAGTACGATATCACGACCGGTAACACTGATAATCTCTTTGGCTTTATTTACATAATATTCATTCGTATGTTCATCTCCAGTTGAAAAACAGATACACGGTTCATTGAGTTTTCCTGCGTTACCAACTTCTTCAAGGACAGCATACATGTTGGGGATGTGGTTGAGAAAATCAAATGTTCTCCAAACATCCACATATTTAGCAAATTTCTGCACAGTAAAGCGGATCACATTTTGTGGATAGGGTCGATAACCAAAGAGATTCACACCCCTGCACAGGGTCTGAAACATAGTGTTAGGCATCTTCTTCCGCAATAACTTTAGCTTCAAGAAAGGATCTACCTGTTTTCTGAGCATATCTACATGTACCGACGCCCCACCGGAAATTTCCAAGGAAAAATAACCAGCACGATCTCTAGATGGAGCTGCAAGGAGTTCGGTATGGAGCAATATTCTATTTTTGAAATCCGATTGCGATAAATCCCTTGCGGTATTGGTTAGGTAATATCCCTTGCTGCTACGCAACGTTTCTACAATGTCTTTTACGGGTGTATTATGGCGTATGATGGTCATGATATTTCCTATTTATAGTAAGGTGAAATAAACCGGTTATGAGTCATCATCGGTATACGACTGTTAACCAATAATCAGGTGGCATAAGTGTTTATTTTCCTATGATGTATTTCTGCGATAAGTTTTGCAAGTTTGCCCACTTCGCTGCTATCTTCGTCATAAATAAAGATGTAGGGGTGAGTTTCGATATACGAGGTGTCAAAACTGCCACTGACAAAATCCTTTTCTTTGGCAATGTTGAGATAAAAAGGAATGGTTGTTTTAGGCCCCCTGATATGAAAGTTGTTTAAGCAGCGGATTAATCTTCCAACAGTTTCGTCCCAGGTAAATCCATGGACAGTTAGCTTAACCAGCAATGAGTCGTAGACTTCAGGAATTACATATCCTTGGTAAACAAACCCATCGAGGCGAACTCCAAAGCCACCGGTAGAGCGGTATACTTCGACCTTTTTCCCACCCTCAGGCATAAAATCGTTTTTAGGATCTTCAGCATTTATACGGACTTCGATTGCATGTCCCCGAAGTTGAACATCATTTTGGGTAAAGGGGAGGGAACTTCCCAGTGCCAGATTTATTTGGTTCCTGACTATATCAATACCAGTTATCATCTCGGTGACGGTATGTTCCACCTGAACTCGAGTGTTTATCTCCATGAAGTAATAGTTGAGGTCACTATCAATGAGAAATTCGACGGTACCAGCGTTTAGATAGTTTGCAGCTTTCGCAGCTTTTACTGCGGTCTCGCAGATTTCATCGAGAAGGTCCTGGTTTTGGATCATTGATGGTGCTATTTCAATAAGTTTCTGATTCCTTCGTTGGATAGAGCAGTCACGGGTTCCAAGGTGCACAGTATTACCACCATGATCTGCAAGGATTTGGACCTCTACATGTTTAGGATTAATAACAACCTTTTCTAAATAGACAGAGTCATCATTAAACGCTGCAAGTGCCTCGGACCTGGCTAAGGGTATCTGCTCTACCATCTGCTCAGCATTTTCAATCAATCGAATACCTCTTCCACCTCCTCCAGAGGTAGCTTTCAGCATGACTGGAAAACCGTATTTTTCAGTAAACTGTAAGGCTTCTTGAATGCCTTCCTTACCCTGTTGCAGGTTTGAGGTACCTGGAACCATAGGAATTCCAGCATCTGCCATTATTTTACGGGCAATAACTTTATTGCCGAGATTGGCAATTATTTCAGAAGTTGGTCCAATAAAAATGATACCTTCAGCTTCACATGCTTTGGCAAAATATGGGTTTTCCGCAAGAAATCCGTAACCTGGATGAATAGCTTGGGCACCTGAAATTTTTGCTGCGCGAATAACTTTTTCAATGTTGAGGTAATCAGTCCGAGGACCGTCACCAAGAAGAATTGCTTCATCTGCTATGCGGATATGACGTGACATTTCATCAGGAGCTTCGTAGACGGCAACTGCTAAATGGCCTAGTTCCTGAATGGCTCGGATAAGTCGTATTGCAATTTCGCCCCTGTTGGCCACAAGTATTTTAGTGCTCAAAATCTCCCTCCTTCTGTATTACTTCGATAATTGGGATAAATATGGGGTAAAATTCGGGTGTTTGAAAGAAAATGTTATGTGAATAAAGCAAGAATACAATAATCAATTTTATTAATCAAGTGTATCAATATAACTTTTGTTAATACTGTGTTCGATTTTGATTTATCCTTTCAGATCCTAAAGAAAAAACCAATTAGTTGGTGAATAATGGACTGTTAAGATGGCCTATACAGATTCTAAATTACCAAAATTGCTAGAATCTCCTGCCGAAAAGAGGAGTGAATGACAAGGGGGTGTAAGCAAAAAACTAAATCTCGTGTTGAGAGGCTAGCTGGCCGCAGGCAGCCGAAATGTCAACCCCGCGACTTGTACGGATAAATACAGAATAATGATGTTTTCGCAAGATATCCTGGAAAGCAAGAAGTCTTTTACGGGATGGACTTTTGTAGGGGATACCTGCACACTCATTAAAAGCTAATAGATTGATTTTACATGGAATAGATTTTAATCTGCGAGCTAATTCGTGGGCTTCTGCATCGCTGTCGTTGATACTCTCCAGAAGTGTATATTCAAACATGATGCGACGTCTTTTAGGCATAGGATAGGTTCTACAAGCTTCGAGGAGTACTTCAAGCGGATATCTTTTATTCACCGGCATAAGCAGGTCACGTGTTTCATCATCAATGGCGTGTAGCGAGACAGCTAAGTTAACAGCACTATTCTCTCCCAAAATGCGCATTTTGGGAACAATGCCACAGGTAGAAACTGTTATTCTGCGACCAGTAAAATCCAATCCTTTTTGTTCTGTTAATATTGAGATTGAATTCAACAGGTTGTCGAGATTATTGAGTGGTTCTCCCATTCCCATAAAGACAATATTGGTTACTTCACTGGGACCGATCAGGTTTTCCGGAGGTTCTTCTTGCAGAAAATCGCGGACGCTACACACCTGGTTGACAATTTCCGAAGGTGATAAGTTTCGAATAAATCCCATGGTCCCAGTAAGACAGAATGAACAATCCATGGCACAGCCAACCTGCGATGAGACACACAACGTATTACGGTCTACATCGGGAATCAGTACAGCTTCAATGAGATATCCATCCGTGAGGGTAAAGCCAAACTTTACACAACCATCGCTTGAACGCTCCAATATCGGCTTGTTAAAGGAGGAGATGTAGGCATGCTCACTGAGAACCTGGCGAAATTTTTTTGCCAGATCAGTCATTTGCCAGAAATCAGTTATACCTGGTTTGTATAACCATGCCATCAGCTGTTTACCACGAAATGATGGCTGGTCGAGTGTTTCGACGAAGTCAATCAAGCCTTGTTGATCAAAGTTCTTTACATCTGTTTTGGGTGAATTCATCTACAACATTCTCCACTCATCATCAACAAGAGCAATTGATCCAGCTAGACCCTGATTTATTGTGGTGATAAACTTTTCTTTATCCTTTTGCAGACGACCGGATAAATGGAGAAAATTAGAGGCATGGTTTGCATAGAACTGTACTCTGTCTAAGGAGATGAATTCTATAATGGTTCTAAGTTCCTCCAGGATAGCCTTGGTTTGCGGCAATATGAAGTTTCCGTTCTCAACCTGGGTATACAATTTGGTGCCGGGTACAGGGATAAACGTCAAAGCCGATATTTGGCGAGGCTTCATTTGCGATAATACCTCGCCTGTCGCTCTCGCATGTTCATAAGAGAGTTCATCACCGGCAATACCTAACAGTATCGTGACGGAGAGAAACAAACCACTGGTGTTAATCTTTTGTGCGGCTTCAATCATTGACTGAGCAGATTCACCTTTTTGTATTTTTTGGAGTATTGTATCATGGCCGCTTTCCAATCCCAGGTAAATCCTGTCTAGACCAAGGCGTTGTAAGTTACGAAGTTGATCTTCGTTTTTTGAGCGTATAGCTTTGCAGTTAGCATATAGCGAAACACGTTTTACCCATGGAAGTGATGTCCGAATGGATTCTAGGATATATTCCAATTGAGAATAGGGGAGGATAAGGGCATCGCCATCAGCTAGAAACACACGAGATTGCCTGGTACAGTGCCGAGCTGCGAATTCTAGATCTGAAGCAAAAGTTTCAAGACGAATGTTAAAGGGTTTGTCTTTATACGCGCCACAGAAAGTACACTTGTTGTGGGAACATCCGGCCGTGACCTGGAAGATTATGGAATTTGCCTCACTGGGAGGCCGGATAATATTACCTTCGTACTGCATCAATATTGCACTTTTCCTGTTATGCAGGATTGTTTGCCTCAAAATCTTTCATGAACTGCACGAGTTGCAGAATACCCTCCTTGGGAAAGGCATTGTAAATAGATGCACGACAACCACCTATCGAGCGATGTCCTTTGAGACCATTTAGACCTACTTTTGCTGCTTCTCCAATAAACTGGCTTTCAAGCTCCGCATTAGGCAGATTGAATGCGATATTCATCATAGAACGTGAATCCTGTTCTGCATGTCCTCTATAATAAGCACTTGCATCAATAACGTCATAGATGAGCTGAGCTTTTTCTTGATTGGTTTTCTCCATGGCTTCTATACCGCCATTATTTTTGAGCCAGCCGAGAACCTTGCTAACAATGTATATAGCAAATGTTGGTGGCGTGTTGAACATTGAGTCCTTGTCGGCATGGGTCTTGTATTTAAGCATTGTCGGTATGCTTTCTGGAGCACGATCAAGTAAATCTTCGCGAATAATAACGGTAGTTACTCCTGAGGGACCCATATTCTTTTGAGCACCGGCAAAGATAATACCGAATTTACTCACATCTATTTTGCGTGAGAGGATATCTGAAGACATATCACTGACGAGCATCTTTTTGGTATCTGGGATGCTTTTAAACTGTGTTCCAAAAATGGTGTTATTCGACACAAAATAGAGATATTCAGAGTCTTCATTAATGGTGTATTCTTCTTGTGCCGGTACTCGGTTAAATTTGGTATTTTCACTGGAATATGCCACATCAATTTCTCCGAAAAGCTTTGCCTCCTTGATAGATTTTTTACTCCATGTTCCGGTGTTTAGATAAGTTGCCTTTTTACCCTCTCCAAGGAGGTTCATCGGTATCATGAAAAATTGACTTGAAGCTCCACCTTGTAAAAACAGAACTTTATAATTTTCTGGTATTCCAAGGAGTTCTCGAAGAAGACTCTCAGCCTCTGTAGCAACGTTCATAAACTCCTTAGATCTATGACTGATTTCACAAATCCCAATGCCAGAGCTATCAAAATTTATAATGTCTGCTGAAGCTTGTTGGAGTACTTCCAAGGGTAAGGTAGCAGGTCCAGGGCTAAAATTAAAAATTCTATCACTCATTAGAGTATTCTCCTTGGCTGTTTATTTTGTATAGGTTGTGTCAATAGACATTAATGGAAAAAACGGAGTTATTCATCATTCATCAAATATGCCTTGTTTTCTTATGGCTTCATAAAGGACTATGCCTACTGCCATTGCGAGATTTAGGCTGCGAATATTGGGGTTTTTCATCGGCAACGTGTAACATCTGTCATCATAGAATTTAAGTATATGACTAGGTAAGCCTTTTGTTTCTTTACCAAAAATTAGATAATCACCAGGTCTGTAAGCAGCAGATGTATATGGTTTTTTGGTTTTTGTTGTATGGAAAAACAATTTTTGTTCGGCCTGTTTTTCCAGAAACGATTCTAAATTTTTCCAGTTAACTATTTCTACATGCTTCCAGTAATCAAGTCCTGCTCTTTTTAAATGTTTATCCTCGGTAGAAAAGCCAAGTGGATGGATCAGATGCAGCACACTGTTGGTGGCGCCACATAATCTGGCAATTGAACCTGTATTTGGTGGTATTTCAGGTTCTACAAGAACAACATTAAATATATCTTGGTTCATCATATAGGTGCACTTCTAGAATAACTGTGATAAAAAGTAGAATTTTATACATGGCTGTGAGCCTTTAGACAATAAAAAAATAGCATTACAATTCTCTAAAAAGCAGAATAAGGGTAACTAATTCTCTATTCAAGGTGGCATTCTACTCTCCCTGTATCGCGAATACTGCAAATGAGGCATAAATAATTGTGGAAAACACCTTTATGTCCTAAGATTTCTGCAGTTTCCGTTAAATGGTTGATGGTAATAAGTGATGACAATGTATACACGAATAACATCTCTTTTGTTAGGTACAATTATATTGTTTACGGCACCTATATTGACCCGGTCTTTTCATGAACCTTTATATTTAGGCAAAAAAGAGAACATAAATCTGGCATGGAATGGAAATACACTTGTGTTGACTGAGGCAAGTGAAAACACTATAGCGCTAGGAAATAGCCCTGATATCCCTGCTGATATCAAACCTTTATTTTTTGCCAAAATACCAATAAATGATGCATCAATCGAATTACTTACGACTATTCCTGGGATAGGACCAAAAACCGCGAATCGCATTATTGAATTACGTTCGCTACGTAAGCGATATACATCAGCAGATGAATTGCTTGTCATTAAAGGTATTGGTAGGAAAAAACTGGGAATTCTGCAAAAATACCTCAGTTTTGCTGAGTAAAAAGGTGTATGACTTTTCCAATCAATAAACCACTTATAGCTCTTGTTGGTCCAACTGCCATAGGAAAAACCGAACTTTCCCTTACTATGGCTGAAAACTTCAATTGCGAAATTATAAGCCTCGACTCCATGCAAGTTTATCGCTACATGGATATTGGCACAGCTAAAGCCTCTCAGGCTGAGAGACAAAGGATAGCGCATCATTTAATAGATATTGTCGATCCTGATGAATCATATGATGCTAATAGTTATGTTCGGGATGCGCTTGAAATTATCAGAGATATTCACGATAGATCAAAAATACCGCTCTTAACAGGAGGAACAGGTTTATATTTGCAGTCATTGGAAGAGGGATTGTTTGAGGGAGCAGGGGAGTTCCCAGAAATCCGGCAACAGTTAAGAAAAAGGTTGGCTATTGAAGGTGCATCAAAACTACATGAAGAATTATGTTTAAATGACTGTGTTAGCGGAAAAAGAATCCACAAAAACGATACACATAGATTGCTAAGAGCTCTGGAAATCTATTATGGCACAGGGATGACTTGGGCTGAACTCATTACCAAGCAAAACAGGACGAAAAGTAAAAGATTTAGCAATTTTCTAAAACTCGGGTTGAACTGTGACCGGGAGGTACTTTATCGGCGAATTAACCAAAGAACGGCTGCAATGCTGCATCAAGGGTTGCGTGGAGAAGTAGAAAATTTATTGTCACTGGGCTACACCCGGGAACTGAAGTCGATGCAGTCAATTGGATATCGCCATATGATTGAACATTTGTTGGATCGTCGCACAATGGCGGAAACAGAGCAATTATTGGCTCGGGATACCAGACGATATGCTAAGCGACAATTCACCTGGTTCAGAAAGATGGAAATTGAATGGTTTGATATTGCTGGTAAAGATCACCTCTTTAAAGAAGTTGATTCCTTTTTAAGGAAGAAATGATTGCAATTAAAATAAATTATTAGGTCAGTTAACGACTCATGAGATCAATAACTAGGAGATATTGGAAGAAACCGCAGCCTTTCATGATAAAAGACCAGACAAGGGATTTGGCTGAAAATTTTAAGGTTGCTCCTGAGATTATCGCTATGCTTGAGAATAGGGGGCTTAACGACTCTGGAAAAATTGAAAAATTTCTTTACCCAACCCTTCAGGATATTGCTGACCCCTTCAATATGAAGGATATGGTGAAGGCGTGTAAACTTGTACATCAAGCGATTACGGACGGACATGATATTATTATCTGGGGTGATTATGATGTCGATGGAGTTACAGCCACAGCACTACTTTTACGATTCTTTAATGAATTAAAAGCAAATTTACACTGGTTTATTCCTAATAGATTTATCCATGGTTACGGTCTTGAAATTACGGAACTAAAAAAACTGACAGAGAAGGTCTCATCTGCCAAGCCACTGTTGATTACCGTGGATTGTGGCATTACCAATGTTGATGAGGTGGCGTATGCGAAGCAACTCGGCTACAAGGTAATCGTAACCGACCATCATGAACCAGGACATATTGAGGTATCTGCTGATGCTGTTTTGAATGTTAAACAAGAGAATTGTGAGTTTTCAGATAAGAATCTAGCAGGAGTAGGGATCGCTTTTTATCTTGCTATGGGGGTTCGAGCTTATTTAAACAAGATAAATTTCTTTGACGATAGTCACGTTATCCCTAACATGAAAAAGTTACTTGAGCTTGTGGCTATTGGAACAATAGCTGATATGGTTGAACTGCAAGGTCTCAACAGGGTGCTGGTCAAAGCAGGTTTTGAGGTAATTGATAATTCACCCAGCCCAGGAGTTGCGGCATTACTTAAAGAAAGTGATGTTGTTGCTGCTACAATCACCTCTGAAGATATAGCATTTCAACTAGCGCCAAAAATAAACGCTGCAGGGAGAATGGATGAGGCTGGCCTGGCTGTTCAACTGCTCATTGAGAACGATTCACTAAAGACAACCAAATTAGCAAAAAAGCTTTCTTCGCTAAATAAACGACGGAAAAAAACATGCGCAGACTGCCTAGAAAGTACTTTAAGTAATTATTATATAGAACCAGAAAAGCACAAGAATTGTGTAATTATAAAAACGGAACATTCGATCGGTGTTCTTGGAATAGTTGCGTCTCAACTCGCTGAAAAATTAAGAGTGCCAGTTATTATAGTCGCAGAAGCCACTGACAAAAATTATGGAAAAGTTCTCAAAGGATCATGTCGATCAGTGATTGGAATTGATATTCATGAAGCACTGCAAAACAGTGATGGTACATTACTCCAGTATGGTGGACACAAAATGGCGGCTGGTTTAACTCTGTATGAATCTGAATTACAAAAATTTACCGATGAAATTTCATTTTTTTTACAAAGTCTAGAGGAGCGACAACCAGAATATGAAATAATTGATATAGAATTAGATGTTGAGCGGGTTTTAGAAGAAGACATCCTCAAACAGATTCAGTTACTTGAACCATTTGGTGTTGGTAATGCAAAACCAATATTTTTTAATAGAAAGCTGGAAATTAATGAGATCAGAAGAATTGGCAAAACAGGAGATCATCTTACTTTTTTGACCCGTGGAAAATTTGAAAATAAAAAATGTATTGGCTTTAAGTTCGGTGATTATGAACAGGAACTGAAAGGCAGAGCCGATATTGATCTGCTATATACAGTTTCAATATCGAGATTTAAGAAAGCCGTACGCTGGCAAGCCCAAGTAGTCGATATAGTATAGCAAAGTGCACATTTATAAAGCCAAAGACAAAGTTCAAATAAAATCATAATTACAAAGCTTTAGCATCTTTTGTCTATAGAAATATACAACTGAGAATTGAATAATAGCCATGAGCTTATGGTTGACCCAGTAATTATTCAGCTGTGAAACAGTTAATTACTATACTTTTGCATGGTTGAGTATTTTGATACCGGCGAGTCTTCATTTAATGTTCTACCTGCAAGTCGAAGAAGGTAGTAACAATTAAGAAAAAGACAGAAAGGGCCAATCGGGACGTAAACCCATAAAAGAAAAAATACGATCGCCATCTACCACAACATCCCGATATATTTAAATTTATAAAATATTAACATAATATATATTATGCGACATAACGATAGCGTGTAAAGTATTAGCTAAGCACGATCTGTGGTCTATGAGCGGTTGTCTTGAGATTGCTTTATGCGTTTCTCTTTCCTGCAAAAAGTGGTATTAAGCCCCTCATGAAATGATCAGAAACTTGGAAAATTAAATGTATTTCACAGTAGGCTTTAGTCTTGGACTACGGAAACAATGCTAATACAAACAAATAAGATAAAAACATTATCCAATATGGAGATATAAATATGTCTCGAGAAATCTATCAAGAACCTCTAGTTGGCAGATATACTAGCAAAGAAATGCAATATCTATTTTCCGATGAATTCAAATTCTCTACATGGAGAAAATGCTGGACTGCTTTAGCTGAAGCTCAATTTGAACTTGGTTTGGATAGTTTGATTGATCAAGAAATGATTAATCAAATGAAAAACAATCAGTTCAATATTGACTATAATATTGCCGCTCAGAAGGAAAAAGAGATTCGCCATGATGTCATGGCACATGTATTTGAGTATGGTGAAAAATGTCCCAAAGCAGAAAGAATTATCCATTTAGGTGCCACATCACAGTTTGTTGTTTGCAATACTGATCTAATTGCTCAAAGAGAAGCGATAAAAATTATAAGAAGTACACTCCTTCAAGTAATTATAAATCTCGCTCATTTTTCAAAAAAACATAAGAATATAGCAACGTTAGGATTTACCCATTACCAACCTGCTCAGCCCACTACCGTTGGTAAGAGAAATACTCTTTATATCCAAGACCTGGTGATGGATTTGGAGTATCTCGATCAGTATATCTCTATACATCGTGCTCGTGGAGCTAAAGGCACTGTTGGAACTCAAGCAACGTTTCTAGAACTTTTTAAAGGAGACCATCAAAAAGTTAAACAATTAGATGAGCTTGTTTCTCAAAAGCTCGGATTTTCTGATGTATTTACTGTTACTGGGCAGACGTATACTCGAAAACTAGACTGTAAATTAGTTGAAATGCTTGCAGGCATTGCCACTACTGCTCACAAATTTGCAGTTGATTTGCGTCTATTATCAAACCTTAAAGTCCAAGAAGAGCCTTTTGCAAAAAATCAAACCGGCTCTTCTGCCATGGCATATAAGCGTAATCCGATGCGATCTGAGAGAATGACTGGACTGTGTAGAAAATTAATTGGATTACCAGCTAATTTTATGGGGACCTACGCAAATCAATGGTTTGAACGTACTCTTGACGATTCTGCTATCCGTAGGATGGATATTCCTCAAGCTTTTTTACTGACCGACGCAATTTTAAAGCTTTTTGTTAATATTACTTCTGATATGGTTGTATATCCTAAACAAATAGAAAAACATTTACGTGCCGAATTACCTTTTATGGCCACAGAAAAGATACTCATGGAGGCAGTTGAAAAAGGTGAAAGCCGACAGGATATGCACGAAGTTGTCAAAGAACACTCAATCGCCGCCGGTGTAAAAGTTAAAGAGGAAGGCATTGATAACGACCTGCTTGAGAGGCTAGCCCAAGATTCAAGAATCCCACTCAATAACAAAGAACTTGAGGCTATAATCTCTAACTTCAATTCATTTACTGGCAGAGCTGCAGAACAGGTCGATGAATATTTAAACGCTGAAATTTGGCCTCTTATAGAAGAAAATAAAGAGCGCATTGGAAAAATTGATTCCAGCCTTAATGTGTAGTGATGAAAAATTCTCGCTTAGAAAGCATCTTTCTTAGAATCAGGACAGATAAATTTTATTTCTTGAAATTTATCCTCGAGGCATATGATGGAGTTGGCATTCTTTCAAGCTCAGGTATACGTAAAGATATCGTTATAATCAGATATCCTGCTGAGCGACGAGATGAAATGTTTGCCCTCTTAGCTGATTTAGCAAAAAAACTAAATCCGTATAGGTAGGTAAAGTCTTTAATTCAATTTTAAAAAAAATAATAATGTCACTATCCTTTTATATCAAAACATTCGGGTGTCAAATGAACGAGCGAGATTCAGAAATAATCTCACAATCTCTTTCACAATACGACTATATAGAAACACTCGAAATGGATTCTGCTGATCTTATTATTCTTAACACCTGCTCGATACGCGCAAAAGCTGAACAGAAAGTAATGAGCTTGCTTGGATACCTACGCAAAAATAAAAAAAAGAATCCCGATTTGAAAATTTGCGTTGCAGGCTGTGTCGCCCAACAGGAAGGCGAAGCGTTAATAGAGAGAATGCCTCATGTAAGTCTTGTTGTTGGTACACAGAACATTTACAACATACCCGCTTTGTTGCATGGAAAAACTAATACCACTAAAGTTGCAACAGACCTGTCTGCAGAATATTCTATTCCACGTTTTATTCCTGAAATAGGGAATTCAGGAATAACAGATGAAATATCTGGAGTATCTCAGTTTAGCAGGTTCGTAACAATTATGCAGGGGTGCAATAATTATTGCACATATTGTGTCGTGCCCTACACCAGAGGAAGAGAGGTGTCACGTAAAAACAGCGACATAGTAGATGAAGTTAAAGTGTTAGTTAATTCTGGTGTTAAAGAGATTATTCTCCTTGGGCAAAATGTTAATTCTTATGGACTAACCAATACTGTAACCGATGATGGTACGCCCTGCTCTTTTCCACAGCTCTTGCATCTAGTATCAAAAGTAGATGGATTAAAACGGTTACGCTTTACAACCTCAAATCCAAAAGACTTATCCGATGAATTGATGCTGTGCTTTCGAGATATTGACTCATTATGCCCACAATTTCATTTACCGGTGCAATCAGGTTCAGATAAAGTGCTTAAACGGATGAACCGAAAATACACCATTGATAAATATTATGAACTTGTCGATACCTTGAGAGAATATTGTCCAGAAATTATCCTTACCACTGATATTATTGTAGGTTTTCCTGGCGAAACAGAATCTGAATTTGAAAAAACAATGGAACTTTTGAAAAGAGTTAGATTTGACGGTTCATTTTCTTTCAAATATTCAGACAGACCAGGAACTTCATCAATTTCGCTTGATGGCAAAATTACTGAGCCAGAAAAATCACGAAGACTTGCTCTTTTTCAACAATTGCAGAATCAAATAAGCTTAGAAAAAAACAAAAAACATATCGGTAAAAAATTTGAAGTAATTGTTGAATCCCTTCGAGATGATAAATATCAGTGTCGTGCAGTTACCAATCATGTTGTTCATGTTAAGAGTGTAAAATCCTGTTCACCTGGTGAAATGATTACCGTTAAAATTCTCCATGCAGGTCATCATTCCCTGCAAGGAGAAATGATCTCTTAGGATTTATAAGAATTATAAACAGATACGGTTCCTTCATGTGATAGGTTTTTAATTGTTCTTCTGCTGGTTTACTTCAGCCCTCGCATGTTTTATAAATCCTATTTACAAGTATATAAAAAAGATAGTTGAGATGATGTGTAGGTAAATGCAGCATCTTTGTTGACTAAAAGCCTATCTAATTTTTTTAGTAGATAGGTTTTCACGTAGCTTCCAATATTTACCTTCATTTCATGGATTCCTGACAAAAATGCAGATAGACAATTTTCAATTTAATGTATAATATGAGACTAAGAAGCAATATTAGGTTCTAAAAAAAAAGCTTGACCAGACGGAATATTTTATTAAAGTGCTGCTTCTTTATACAGCGTAAACATACAACATTTAGCAGCTCGAAAAATCAATTATACAATTTATAGCTTAAAACCATTTGAATACCATTTGTAAAGCGTAGCAAGAAGTACAAGATGTAGGAATGGGTAGTATTGGGAGGGACTCTGGAATGACGATATTAGAAGGGATACTGTGGCTGACACTTAACGTATATCATGAAGCTCGTTCAGAGCCGCAAATTGGGCAGGTTGCTGTTGCACATGTCACCTTAAATCGTGCAGCAGATCTGAACATGTCTATAAAAGAAGTGGTTAAGCAACCCTACCAGTTTTCCTGGACATTCCAAAAAAAATCATACATACCTGAGGATCCACAGGCCTTCATGGAGTGTATGCAATCCGTATATCTTGCCTTGCAAACCCACGATTTCACCTCAGGATCCACCTATTATCACTTGGATGAGATTAACCCTTTCTGGGCCTCTGAGATGACATATGTAGATCAATTCGGCTCGCACAAGTTTTATAAGAAGCAGTAAAGGAGAAGCCTCTGTCTTCTCCCCTACCCCTTACTTATTGCGATTTTCAAATCTTTGCTGCACCCTCTAAAGCATTACATATTTGCGATATTGCGTCATCGGTCATTTTCACGGGTATCTGGTAAACCAGGGTTCGCTGCATAATTTGGGCAGAGTTAGGTAGATTATTTGGGTCATAAACCACTCTTCGTTTGCCTTCCTGGCTCTTAAAAGGCCAGCCTGTTGAGGTCAGGGTGGATCCATTGAGAAGATGTTCCCATTTAGGATAAAAGTGCCAGGTATTCTCTGAAAAGTTTATTGCCCCTACTCCTTTTTCCCGCAGGTGGGTATTGACCCTATGACAGTGCTCTTTGTCTGATAACATAAATGCAAAAAATGTAGCGGAATCACCCTCATCATCTATCTGATGTCTGAATTGTATACCCGGAATAGTTGAAGCTGCTTGTCGAAGCTTACTTTTATGCAGTTTTTGTTGGACAATCATATGGTCAAGCTTTGCGAGTTGGGCAATTCCTATTGCCCCTTGGAGCTCCATCATTCTATAGTTAAATCCAATAAAACTTCTGCCTTCGCCTCCCCGTGCTCCAGGATTTGGGATATGATCGTGTCCGTGATCTTGATATTCTGACATGTTCCGCCACAGTTGCTCATCACTGGTAATTATCATGCCACCCTCACCAGTTGTCATAGTCTTTACCGCATCAAACGAGAAGGTACCGCACTTACCAAATGTTCCCAGTGCTCTGCCTTTCACTTTGCCACCTGCAGCCTGCGCTGTATCTTCTAAAACCGGGATACCATGTTCATCGGCTATGGCAATTATTTCTTCAATACGAGAGGGAGAACCAAGCATGTGCACTGGGAGGATACATTTGGTTCTCTCGGTGATTTTCAACTTAAGGTCCTGCGGATCCATGTTGAGTGTAGTATCAACTTCTGTAAAGACTGGGATTGCTCCCACTTCAAGAATAGCTTCCCAGGTGGCGACAAAGGTAAAACCCTGGGTAATGACCTCGTCTCCGGGCCCTATTCCAAGTGCAATTAAGGCGACTTTAAGCGCTGCTGTACCAGAAGTAACAGCCTGGGCATATGAGGTACCGCAATAGGCTGCAAACTTTTCTTCAAATTCTTTTACTTTGAAGATTCCATTGCGCTGATCATTAAACTCATATCTAAAGAGTACTCCTGTTTCAAGAACATCGGCGATCTCTTTCTTCTCTTCTTCACCAAACAGTTCGAATCCAGGCATTATAATTATCTCCAAGTGGTTAGTGTTATTATTATAGGTTAATCAACTCGAATTGAATTTACCGACTCAGCACAGCTAATATCTAGGCAAACATTAATCTAACACCATTCTTATTGTTGCTAATGACACAATAAGGAATCAGATATATTGGGTGCTGCATAGATACGATCTGTATATTGATATTATTGGATGAACAGTATCAATACTCTGCTATCACTCTATATTGGTTATACTTTATTATAGTTCAATATTGTCTATCAAACGTATTTTTTCATTGAAATATGCGGCAATTGCAAGAATATCACCAGCTTGGGCATTCTTTTTGGTTTGCAGGGTGATGCGATCTACAATTTCAATGTAATCGACTTTACAGCTTTTTACGTTATTGAAGAAGTTCATCAGGTCATTTTTGAGATTTATTGTATCTATTCTAATTTCATTTTTTATTCTGGCAGATGCTAAGCGCAATGCCTGGTAAATGCACAAAGCGTCATGGCGTTCTTTTTCGTCAAGATATTTATTGCGAGAGCTCATTGCCAGCCCATCTTCTTCCCTTACGATTTCGTGACCAATTATATCAACGTTGAAGTTCAGGTCATTTACCATTTGTCTGATGAGGGCGAGCTGCTGATAGTCTTTTTTACCAAACACAGCCACATCTGGCGCGATGATATTGAATAATTTTGCAATCACTGTTGCTACACCATCAAAATGAACAGGTCTGCTGGTACCACAAAGACCTTGGGATAATTTGGCAACAGTGATGTTAGTTTGATAATTTGGCGGATATATTTGAGCAGCAGATGGACAAAAAAGCAAATCCACCCCTGCTTTCTCAGCTAACTCAGCATCTCGAGTTATGTTTCTGGGATACTTTTCAAGATCCTCGTTCGGTCCAAATTGGCGCGGATTAACAAAAATTGTAGCAACGGTTCGATCTGTTAATTCCTGCGATTTACGCATCAAACGGAGGTGGCCATCATGGAAAAAACCCATAGTCGGGACGAGCCCGATGGTCTGACCATTGTTTCGCCACGCCTGTATTTGGGTGATGGCTTGAGGTATTTCTTCAAGCTGTATCATTGTGACTCTTTGAGACGATTAATTTTCTCAGAAATATATATTTTCTCTGCGCTCTCTGGCGCTTCACCAATAAGAGTTCCCATATATTCCTCCAGCTCTTTTACTGCAGAATCTTTCTGTCCTTGGATTTCGTAAATTCTTGCTACACCGTGATAGCCGATAGCCTCAAAACCGTTGATTGTTTTAAGAATGGAGTATTCCTTTGTGGCAGCATCGAAATTGCTCAGAGCTTCTTCGGCTTGAGCACTACCAAATACTACCAAGGGGAATAGTGGATTGGTCTCATTTATGATCTGGCGAACATCCTGATAATTTTGCAGAGCAGTACCATGCTCTGCGGTGGTCGTATAGTGTCGGGCAATTTCAATTTTAGCCCAAAGAGCTGCTGCGCTTCCCGAATATTGCTCAACAACATCCTGAAGTGCAGTCAACCTGCTATCGCCCTCAGTTTTTTGTGCCACAGCGAGGGCTGAGGCACTGGCTGCAATTTGCTTTTCCTGGTACGAGTCGTAAAGTGCCCAGACAACGACGATTATAGTTATAACCCCAAGCACAATATATATAGTGCGCTGATTCTTACGAACAAACCCCACCACTGCAGGTGGAAGGTTTAACTGCTCAAGTACACCACCTAAATCCGCTTTATCACGTTCATCAACGTGAATTTTCTCAAAAGCACTTTGATCAGCCATTTACTCCTCCAACATATATTTGATTTATGTAAAGTTTATCTAGAGATATTCAAATTGAATTTTTCTTTATAATATATAGAGTGACTACTGTCTATTTGTAATAAGCCTTTACTGTTGTGAAATCTTAAATAATATGAATAATCCACCAATAAAGGAAGTAATCTCTGTATCAGAGCTGACCCATTCCATCAAAGCGATTCTGGAACTTCAATATAGGTATATTCACGTTCGTGGTGAAGTCTCCAATTTAAGAATTCCCTACTCTGGCCATATGTACTTCACCCTAAAAGATGAGTTTTCCCAAATACGGGCAGTTTTGTTCAAAGCACAGCAAAAATATCTCCGCAGTGATTTAGATGAAGGTCAAAGTATAGTTTGCCATGGACGATTATCTGTTTATGAGCCTCGTGGAGAATACCAGATCATAGTTGATACGATTGATCATGCCGGTAGCGGGAATTTGCAACTTCAATTTGAAAAATTGAAAGAAAGACTCAAGGAGGAAGGTCTTTTTAGGCGTGAAAGCAAAAAAGATATCCCATTATTCCCCGATAAAATAGCAATTGTCACTTCACCCACTGGTGCGGCAGTTCATGATTTTCTGAAAATTGCCTATAAGAGATCATATTGGGGTAGTATTACCATTATCCCCACAGCTGTACAGGGAAAAAACGCAGCCACAGAAATTGCCGAAGCTATTGATCTTGCTTGTAAGACAGCAGAAGTAGATAGTATTGTACTCATTCGAGGAGGTGGTTCAATCGAAGATCTTTGGGCATTTAATGAAGAAGAGACTGCAAGGGCTATCCAACGAGCCTCATTGCCGGTTATAACAGGTATAGGCCACGATACTGATTATACCATTGCAGATATGTGTGCTGACCTCCACACCCATACTCCTACTGCAGCGGCTGAAGCTCTATTGCCAAGCAGTGATTTGTTGCTACAATCAATAGCTGAACACAAGAAGTCCCTAATCCAGAAGCTCAATGAAAGTATCGTATCCAAGGAGGAGAATGTTTTTAATCTATTGCGCATTATTGGAGATCTGGATCTTTTTCTGGCAAATAATTCGCTACGGCTTGATTATCAATTTTCTAACCTCATTACTGCATTTCAACAGAGAATTGCAGTCTCTTCAAACAAAGTGACAGCATTGGTGGAGAAGCTTCATCGGCAAGCTCCGGTTTATACTATTTCTCTACAAGAGCAAAAGCTGAGGCATCTAAAAAAGGATCTGCATGTTGCTCTATCAAGAATTATTGAACGCAAAGAAGAACTGTTAGCAAAACAAGCTGCATTGATTGATTCGGTGAGTCCGCTTTCCGTTCTATCCCGGGGGTATTCTGTGGCCCAGAAATCAGCAGAGCAGAGTGACACTGGTAAGGTTATATCTGATGTAAAGCAAGTTGAGGTAGGAGAGCTAATCGATATCCGTTTGCATCGTGGAGAGTTGGAGTGTCAGATTATGCAGAAAAAAAACGGTAATTAACATAAGTCATGATCACACTTTATGTTAATTACCATGCAATGAGATTGAACCTTAGAGTAGCTCTAGGCCTGAAAAAAAGTAGCCTATTTCGAATGCTGCGGTGTCTGGTGCATCTGAACCATGGGTGGCATTCTCCCCGACAAAAGTACCAAATTCCCTGCGCAATGTACCTTCTGCAGCGGCTTTAGGGTCTGTGGCCCCCATCAGATCCCGCCATTTTGTTATACCATTCTCAGCTTCTAAGACCATAACAATACAAGGACCGCTGCTCATAAAATCAGTAAGCTCATCAAAAAAGGGTTTTCCTTTATGGACATAATAAAAGCCCTCAGCTTCGATTTTGCTTAAGTAGAGCTTTTTCAAACCAATAATTCTGAAACCTTCACCATAAATACGTTCTATTATCTTTCCGGCATTACCAGCTTTGAATGCATCCGGTTTGATAATCGCAAATGTTTTCTCCATACGTCTTCCCTCCAAATTGATCAGATTTTTCCATGCCGGAGAAACCTCTAGCATTGTCAGGAAGGGAAGTCAAGCTTTATAAGTGTAGAGATAGAGGAAGTGTCAGAAAAACGATGGAATTTGCAGGGAAATAAGGATATCTCCAGCTACTATTATTGCTCCAATTGTGAATTTACCTGAGGAGTATAATGTGTTGATACCGAGATTGAATATGACAATTAGAACAAATGGTTTTAAATAAAGGAGTAATCCACCAGTTTTACTGGTGGGTCCCAGCTTAGCTAAGCA
>CAZWVC010000033.1:0-21782 GCA_964637245.1 uncultured Desulfocapsaceae bacterium | reverse complement strand
TTCAACTTAGACTGACGGCCACGAGCCGCGTGAGCGACATGTGCTATTAAGTAAGGAAATTTATCAACACTATCTGCTGGGATTTGTTCTGAAATAGAAAGCTGAAACCCACAGACTCCTGGGACTTAACGTTCCAGAGGAGGCAATAGCTTTCTTAAATCAGGAAATTTGTTGTGCTTGCGGGTCAGCCGGCATAGAGGGTTATTTTGATGCAAGCCATGAGTTCTCCCCTGAAAGTACGGTTTCTTTAAACAGGATTGCACCAATATCAAGTATGGTTACAACTTCAGGCTTGCATCCGTATTTTTCGGGAACTTTAATTCGCCAACGATCTGATGCCAGATATTCATCCACTTCTTTTTGAGAGTTGAAAATATACATGGCACCCCACTCATTTTTTTCTTCGTTCACCCACCAGGTTTTTGCGTACAAGGAGGACATCTCTTTAAAATGGGGATAAGACCCGATGTACATGTTTCTCATTTTTTGAATTTCAATAGGTTCTTTTGGCCGGAATACCACCCAGAGTGCTTTTTTTTCCATGATCATAATATCCTTATTCTTTATATCGGATGCCGGTAATTTGGTCCGTCTGAAAGTCAAACAGAACCTGTGAAGTTCTGCTTTTTTTTATGAGAATCTGATCAGTTGAGGTAACATTTCCAATGATATTGGCGTCAATATTCCGGCTTGAAAACAAATCCAACACTTTGTTTGAATTCTCAGGGTTTACAGCTATTATAAATCCAAAACTCTGGAAACAATGGAGCCAGTCAATGAGTTCAATGGCGTCTGGTCTTGGGATAGCATCAAGGTTAATTATTCCCCCTTTTCCAGAATTTTCCAGAAAAATAGAAATAGTACCTAAGATACCGGCATTACTTATGTCTTTTGCAGCACAAGACCATTCTTTTTCTGCAATCAATGGCAATGCTTCCAGGCGGTACTGCAACTGTTCGGGTGTTTTACCGGAATTAGCATCCCAGGAGGTAACCGAGCGGCACCCCCTTTGTCCATCAAGATCAACGGCTAGGATCAAATCGTCGCCTTCAGCTGCCTGATGACCTCGCAATAATTTTTTTGCGGTGCCTAAAATGGCAACACTCAAAGAGGGGGTTTTAATCTCCGGATCAGGATGTAGATGCCCACCCAGCATGGGAACGTTAAGTTTTTCGCATCCTTTTTTAATACCATCTACAATCAGCGCACGCTGTTTCTCCTCTCCGCTTGCCAAAACATTGACCATGCCGATGGGTCTGCCTCCCATTGCATAAATATCGTTTACCGTAACCATAACAGACGCTTTTCCGGCGGCATAGGGTTCATTGACAATCAGTTCCGTCATCATTCCGTCTGTTGCAAATAAAAGGTATTCACCTTTAAAAGGGATGACGGCTGCATCATCACCATAACTTGGCAGAGCATCTCCATAGATATGTGTGGTAGATAATTTTTGAACCACATTTTTAATGGGGTGTTTGCGAACCAGGCCAACATAACCTCTGACAGAGGCAATAATTGAGTCTAATTTTAAATTATTCATACTTCTATATCTGGTGGAACAAGTTTTAAATTCGCCAACATTTTTTGATGGGGCCGTCCATAATGCTCTATTACCGGCCCTATTGGTTTCCAGCCAAGCTTTAAAAAAAATGGAATGTTTTTTTCCTGGATATGGGCGGTAAAAACGTCACATCCCTTTTTCATAACACGTTTCATGGCTTCCTTAACCAGGTATGGACCGGCCCATGTGGCTCTGAAATCTTTTTCAACAGCAAGCCTGCCGCCTATCCAATGGTTTTGCTTGGTCGAATCACGATAAACCCGGACGGTTCCAATTATTTTATTTCCCTTTTTAGCCACCAGGTGAATAGAGTCTGCATCATTTTCATCCTTGTCTGATGTATCAAACAATCCCTGCTCGTCAACAAATATCTCTTTTCGAATTCTAAAAGCCTGGGATTTTTCGCATAGATTCCGGGCTGAGTGACAAATCAGGGGGGCTTCTTTGGTTTCATAGGAAGATATAGCTGAGCAGGCACCACACCTGGCGCATCCCGCCAAAATTTTATCTGAACAAATTCCTTTGCTCTGAAGTATTTTCGCTACGGCTGTATAAAGCGATTTCATGGTATCAGGTTTAGGTGGTGGTGTTGATGAAAGCATTGAACCAGGTATTGGCCGGAGGGGAACCACAAACGGATAGACACCCAGGTCTGCAAGGAATTCACTCCCCCATGCAATGGAGGAAGCAGACTCTCCTAAACCGGCAATAATAAAACTGCTCACCTGATTGACACCAAATAATTGAACCGATTTTGTCCATGCTTTTTCATAATGATGCAATCCGATTTGCGCCTTGGCTGGTGCAAATTTCGAAAGAATATCAGCATCAAAACTCTCAATATGAATGCCGATAGACTCAACTCCGGCATCTGCCAGTTCGTCAATCAGATCTAAGTCCCCTGGAGGGGCAATCTGGACCTGTATCGGTATATTGACCTTGGCTTTGATCGCTCGGACACATTGCGCCAGGTATGAGATTTCACTTCCCGGTGGATCACCCGTGCCGGATGTAAGGACCATGTGGGTAACACCATCCATGTCCCGGGCTGCTTTTGCGACTTTCGCCAGTTGGGCTGGTGTCTTTTTGGCTATAGTCTGTTTGTTGGAAAGAGAGTTTTCCGTAGCGCAGAAACTGCATTTTTTAGAATTTTTCCAATGTACGCAATGCTGCAGTACTGTAGTGGCCAGGCAATCTTTTCCGTGAAGAAGGGCAATCTGCCGGTAAGGTATACCGTCATCCGTTGTTTTGCCGTAATATTCTGGTTCAGGTACAACTTTTACAATGGAAACCGATTGTCCGTTTTTTAACAAATCATACTCTGAGAATGCAGTTTTTCTTAAGGAAAAAGGTGAGTTTGAGACATAGTCAGCAGCAATTGGAACACTGACGGGCAAGCCGTTGAGAAGGAAAGCACGGCCTTCGGCCGGTCCTGCCCCACCCCTGCGCCCGATTATCTCTTTTGGTACAATAACGCCCAGGCTTTGTATCTCAGTAATGAGATGTTGCATATTTCAACCTCTCATTCGTGGATCAGAATATTCAACAAAAAAAATTTGCCTTTAAAATTGGTATTAAACGAACCGCTTGACCCACTGATGAGAAGTGGAAATCAACCGGTTCGTTTTTATACAGTCGTAAAGTGCCTGGAGATCAGGTTTATTTGTTATCAGGCATCGACGTAATGGTACCATCCCAAGTGTCTACTTTGCCATCTATTTCTCCATCTTCTTTAAACCAGGTTTTGGTGACAACCTTTGATTCGGTGAAGAATTTAAAACCATCCTGGCCCATGCAATGCAGGTCGCCAAAGAAGGATTGCTTATGACCGGTGAAACCAAATATTCCAAGTGGTACAGGGATGCCCACATTGATGCCAACCATTCCACCATCGGTTTCTTTTGCGAACTGACGGGCGTAGTAGCCATTCTGGGTATAGATCACAGAACCGTTAGCAAAACGACTGTCATTCATGATCTTCAACCCTTCTTCAAAATTGTCTACTCGCTTTATACAGAGGACGGGACCGAATATTTCTTCTCGGCCAACCGACATCTCTTCGGTAACGTTGTCAAAAATAGTGGGGCCAATATAAAAACCATTCTCATGACCTGGAACTTCTATATCTCGACCATCAAGAATGAGATCTGCACCTTCTTCAATTCCTGTCTCGATCCAACCGGTGACAAAGTTCTTGTGTCCATCAGTAACAACAGGCCCCATATCATTTGCCTTATCGTAACTCGGGCCAACTTTTACCTCAGAGGCAAATTTTTTGAGATGAAAAATCAATTCATCGGCAATGGTATTCTCTACAACAATCGCAGGAAGAGCCATGCAACGTTGCCCCGCACAGCCACAGAATGCATTCATAATTCCCCTGGCTGTACGCTCAACCTTGCAGTCTCTTAGTACCAGGGCGTGGTTTTTAGCTTCGGTCAGGGCCTGAACTCGCTTGCCGTTTGCTGATGCAGTTTTATAAATATGTAATCCTACCTTGGTGGAGCCAACAAAAGAAACACCCTTTATATCGGGATGCTCGAGCAGAATTTCAGCTTCGTTGCGGCTTGTGGTTAATACGTTGAGAACGCCGTCGGGCAGACCAGCTTCTTTCCACAGTTCCATCAAACGCATAGAGGATTGAGGGACATGGCTCGCTGCTTTTAACACCATACAGTTTCCGCTGGCAATACATATTGGAGTCATCCAACCATGGGGAATCATTGCTGGAAAATTCCAAGGAGCGATTCCGGCGAATACCCCGATAGATTCTTTATAGAGAACGGTATCGTAACCAGTGGAGCAGTTCATCAAAGATTCACCTTTCAACAGATGCGGTGCACCGCAAGCAAACTCTACAACCTCATTTACTTTGAGGATATCTCCCATGGAACCTAAGTAATCTTTGCCCATTTCAGTACTGAGCAGCGTAGTGAGTTCCTGTAGATTCTCGTCGATGAGGGTCTTCATTTTATAGAGGATTTGTACCCGCTTAGAGACCGGAGTGTTAGACCATCCGGGGTAGGCTGCACTTGCTGCAGCAATGGTAGCTTCAACCTCTTCCTTGGTACAACACGGTGCTTTTGCAATTACTTCGCCTGTTGAAGGGTTGAAACAGTCCATATACTTGGTTGTTGCAGAATCAAGCCATTTTCCACCTGAAAAATACTTTAATTTTTTGATTCCAGCGTCGTCAGTGGAATAGTATCCTTCCTTGGTAACATTGATCATCTTACTCATAGTCTAAAGTCTCCCTCGTTTTGAGATTTTTTAAGCCTCGTGTTCACATATGATACCGCTTGTTATCGTATCTTTTTTTGTTATTAACCATTCAGTGTAGTTGATAAATAGCTGACATTGTCAAGAAAAAGCTAGTTTTTTGATAAGATTAGCCGCTATTGCATAGGTCTGATCCTTGCCTGAAGAGCTGGTAACGCCGGCTCTGCGGGGGTCAATCTCACAGATATCCATGCCGGCCAATTGAATGGAATCGGAAAAAATTTGTGATACGGTATCGATTATCTTATAAATCTTTGATTCACTCAGTCCCTTCCAGTTTCGAAATCGGACACCCTCCAGTGCATTATTTGCTCCTATGTCCATGTCTATGGAAACATACACATAGGGGGTAGAAATAGTTTTTAAAGATCTGTTTATTTTTTTTGGCGTGAGTGTACATTCCTTCTTGGTGATGATGGTTGCACCTTTGCGTTTCAAACTCACATAGGCATTGGTATATTTTTTTATCCGCTTATCTTTGATTCGTAACGATTTTTTTTCGGGATAGTCACTGACCCCGATAATATACAGATTTTTCGGATGCACCTGTTTTTCTGCAATCAGATTGTGTACAAAGGTGCTGGCATTGTAGGAATCCGGTCGATTGTACAAAAACGGATCGTCGGCATCATGGAAAGACGACGAGTTTGTCTCCGTGTCATATTGGATGGCTCCGGCGAGCGCAGACATGGGAACGGCATCCGTATGGCTGTCCAGGATTATCAAAGATAGATTCTGTGGACCATAATGACGGGCAAGTGCTGAGTACACGCCGCCTGTAAGAGAGTGGTCGATGCCTACCATACAGGGAATGTCCGGTAAGATCTGGTCAAGCACAAATTGACCTGCCTCGTCTGCTATTTTTTTGCAACCATTACTGTCAATAAAAGAAATAAAGTTTTCAGTGGTGATCTTTGAATGATCCTCAGAACTGGGTTTTGGGCCCAACCAGGAGGGTATCGGCAATGAACCAAGCATATCTGCCTGATCCGTTGGTATAGCAGAACCAAGGTGGTCTAAAACCCCGTCAAGGGGATCAGCAAATTCTTCGGTTGAGCGGACCATATGAAGCTTCTCCTGAAGCGAATCATATTTCTCGTCGCAATCCATGGCACAGCCAAAAAACAGTATTTTCTTATCCTGCATGTTTTTCAGTTATCCTTATTTCTTCTATTTTTTATAACGCAGGAAATCAACCAAACATAAAAGTGTATTGAACCCCTTGAATGACGTGAGATCTATTCACAATTCTACACAGGGTTCAATACAGCCCAGTCTGTCTGCAAAATAAGCTTGGAATTAACCAAAATAATCATTCCGAGCTTTTTGCAGTTGCAATACATTCTCCAAAGGAGATCCGGGGGCAATTCCGCAACCGGGGCAAAGGAAATCCGTACCATTTTCAAGTGCTGCCCAGGCTTCTTTGTAGGACTGTTCAGGTGTCCCCATAAAAAGAGTGGTGGCCGTGGCAACATTACCAAAAGTTCTCACACCGTTTTGATGGGCTATAGTCGACGCTTCTTTCATATTGGCACCCTCTTCAATGCTTAGACCTTTAACCCCGGTTTCACACATCATAGGAATAATCGAATCAGTATTACCGCAGATATGGAGGACAATCGGTCCGTTTGTCTTGCTAACAATATCAGACAACATTGGAACAACAAATTTTTTAAACATTTTTGGGCTCATGAGTGCAGGGCCGGCAGTCGGTTCCGCCATGACATAATAATCTGCACCATTTTCAAAAGCAAAATTGATAACATCAACCATAGCCTGTTTAGTGACCTCAAGAACCTGTTCGACATCTTTCCCTCTCTTGAACAGCCACTTCATGAAATTTTCAGTGCCTACTAGGTTGGCAGCACAGGTGAAAGCGCCTTCGGATTCACCGAAGATAGCTTTTTGGTCGCCAACTGCCTGTTTGAGTAAATCAAACTGCTTTTTGTAAGTCGGGAATCTTCCCCTGTTGAGGAAATCTGAAGGATAATCCAAGCCATCCAGGCTTTCTGCATAGGGGTGTCCTTTGATGCAATATTGCAGATCAATTTGTGGAACACCGAGGGTGCATCCAAAGGCCTCGCTCATAGGGGTGATGTCCCATCCCATGGCTTTGACCATTTCAAACCCGGCAAGCTCTGCGGAAAGCGATAGGGTGGTCATGGCTTGGGCATCTGTATCAGCAAGTGGTCTTTCTGCACCGCATTTTTTCATGAGGTCAACCATCCCATACGTGGTGGTACATCCGACAGGAGTCATATCAACAGTTTTACCTTCCAACTGGTTCATAACTCTTTCTTTTAAATTCATCGCTGCCTCCGGAAGATATTTTTAAAGTGACGAAAACTTCTCAACTGTTATTCATTTTCGCCTTGGTTGATAATATTTTATTTTTAAACAAGGGTTGATAGACTATCCAGAAGACAGCCAGCCATGCAAAAAGTACGTAGGTTAAATACTCATTTCCAGCAAACAGCTGCTTTAAAAGATAGAGACCCAAAAAAACAATGGCCATTCCTCCTAACGTGTATGGAAGCCCCGCTTTCATAAACAAGGCCAGGTTGTTTTTAGCTTCTTTTTTCCACATGGTATAACCCCTTGTTTCAAGGTGACTGCATGGTAGTTATGACGGTTTTGAAGCTTCAGGATGGTTGCCCTTTGTTAGTGCTGGTACATACATATCTTCAGCATTATCAAAAGTGTTACCACCCTGAGAACTTATTAGGCCGTTTCCTCTTCTTTGTCAGATTTTTCATATTCCAAGAGGAAAAAGAGAATCGCACCTACTATTAGGGCAATTGTCGGTCCAGACCAAAAAGGGCTTTCCCATAACTTGACGTAATTTGCTGAGACCAGAGCTGCACCCATGACGCCGGCAATTCCCCTTTGAACATTGGTTGTGCACATGGCAAACGCCAGATAGACACAGAGATACCCCTGAATCAGCAGAGTCAATCCAAACCCGATCAGCTTCGCCGGAAGAATGATCTGCACAAGCGGGTGAAAAAGCATGGCCAAACTCATTCCCCAGAAAAGAGATGTGGCCCCGCCCCAATAGGAAGGTTGCTGTTTTGGTGTTGAGTGTTTATAACGATTTACTACAAGTGCCTGACCACCGGTCCATTGAGGACCGCACAAGGGCAGAAATGGCACGCAGATTCCCTGGAAGATATTTCTAAATGCAGTAATGATGTGATTGCGTGATACTTGAAAAACAACCTTTTCATCTTTCCGTGATTTATTGCAATCTCCAATCATGGCTTCTAGAACCAGGATATCACCAAATGCCAGGACATAGGCAACGACGGCAAGGGAGATGCCGGCTACCCACTGACCGGCAGACGGCATTCCAAGACCTATGGCTGAAAATGACGACACCATGTCACCAAACGGCATAGCAATCAAAAATCGATCAAAAACACCGGTCGGCGGTGCTATTTCACCGGTAATCAGCCCGCAAATATAGCCCAGCACAAACCCGGGGGCAATACCAAACCCAGCAACCCAGGCAAACAAACTGGATTGTGCCCTAAACCGCAATGCTCTGGCTGAAAACAGAATAAAAAAGCTTCCCAGAGACGCGACAATAAATGCGATGGGCATTTTTCCCATAAAAGGCTGGGCCGGGTTAAACACTCTCATCAATGAGGCAAAACCCGCCCCTAGAAGGATTCCCGATCGCATGGATATCGGGAAATGTTTGATGACCCAGTGGGTGATCCCCGTGACCCCGAGAACAAGAAAGATCCCTCCCACTAGTACCTGTAGCGCAATCAGTGCCTGTATCCTTTCAGGTCCAGCCTCAAACCCGGTCAGATATGAAATGTACAAGGGAATTCCAGCTGTAATCCACCCACTGACCGAGGGATCACCGAACGAGGTGTGCAAGAGGTACAAAAAATTGTTGATTACAACCATTAATACAGCAACTTCAATTGGAATACCCAATACTTTTACCATGGCTGCGGTGATTCCAAGGGGTACACAGCTTAAAATCGCTCCCTGGATAAAATCCTGGTACTCAATTCTGTAGTGAACAAACGGAATACGCAGTTTTAAAGGTCCTGCTGCGTAAGGCAATTCCGCTCCGGTTTCAGCCAGATCAGTCATTTCCGATGATAATTTCATCCGTTCTCTCCTTGCAATATGATTTTTAAAAATGTCATTCACCACTCCTTCTCCGGTAATGAAATACTGCCAGCCAGCATGATGAACAACACTTGTGGTAAAACAATCTCAGGAACGATAAATCTAGAGAACTATGTCAATGAGTTCGACCAAGTCATACACCTTCATGTCGCTTTTAATCTTTTTGGCTCCTTCATTCAGGTTGTAATGACAGAAAGGACAAATGGAGACCATTTGCTCAGCACCGGTGTCGAGAGCCTCCTGTACCCTTAAACCTGCATTCTTTGCTGCCCAGTCGCCATAGCCGGTCATGACACCACCGCCACCACCACAGCAGTATGAATTACTCTTGGTCCTCTCCATTTCCGTAAAATCAATACCGGGAATGGCGGTGAGCATTTCACGGGGAATGTCATAGAGGCAGTTATCTTCACTCTGCCCAATGTAGGCGTCTTTCCACAGCTGTGACCCATCTTTATCTACTTCAAAATCAATGAGGTGTCTGCCGGTATGGCAGGGATCATGGTAGGTGACTTTCCAGGGTAGTTCCTTGGTAAATTTCATCTTGCCATTTTTAAATAAATCAAAAAGAAATTCAGTGGTATGGATGATTCTTATTCCGCTCAGAAAATCTTCATATTCATCAGAAAGACTGTAGTCTTTTTTAATGGCTCTGAAACATCCGGCACAGGAAGTAACTATGGTTTCAACCCCATGGTTATCATGTAAATCTTTGAATGTTTGCATATTAAGTTCAGCAACTCGTTTGAACTCTTCTACATCCCCAAGCCTCATGGCAGTAGAGCCACAGCAGATTTCATTTTCTCCTAAAATTCCAAAATCAAGACCCAGTTTCTGGAAGATGGATGCGGTTGCCACTGGAAAGTTTCTCACCGGAAGGTTAAAGGCACCAGTACACCCCACATAGAAGAGGATGGAAGCATTCTCTTTCATAATGTTTTTAATGGGTTTTTTGGCTTTTTTAAACGGTCTGGTCCAGTCCGTACGAACTCTTCTGGGTCCTTGGTAGGGGTTATTAAAACTCTTCAAAGACTGGGCAATTACTTTCTGGGTTGGCATGGGACCGGCACCATCCTCAACTGCTTTTCTCCGCATGGCTTCCATTATTTCGGGAATTACAGGTTTGTGATCCAGTTCACACTGGTTCTGGCAGCCGCCACAGATGGTGCATTTATACATGTCGTCAACGAAATCCTCTGTCCATTCCAAGTCTCCGCTCAAAAGTCCTCTAGCAAATGCAATCTTTCCTTTTGAGGCCATGTTTCCGTCAAATCCATATTCCACACCAGCAGGGCAGATGGCTCCATCGGTCGGCGGAGGGCCAAAGTCATATGCTGTTTTACAATTACCACAAGCAGTACATCTCCATACAGCGTCTTCCAATTCCTCAAGTGATGGGATATCCCATTTCATAAAATCCTCCAATTATCATTGCACCATTAGTTAGTGATATGAAGTCAAATAATTGAGTCTATATTGCAAGTTTCCCAGTATTCATAATGTCGTTGGGATCCAGCATTTCTTTTGTCTTCTTTAGTAGATCCACATAGCCTGGGTGAGCCCTCTTGTTTATCTCTATTCCAAAATCAACAGGTGGTTTATATGGGATTCCGCCGTTATCCAGATCAACTTTTAAGCACTCAACAATAGCCTCTCGAGCGTTCTCAATGGTTTCAGGTGTCTTTTTGGGAAAGGGGATCATGGCTCGAAGCATGCCATAGTGAACGCCCCTGTAATTAGTGACCCGAACCGAAGGTGACAGATTACGGGCGATCAGGATTTTTTTCCAATTTTCATAAACCGGTTCCCACTTGTTGACCGGGGTAAAGGTTCCGGGCCATGAGATTCCTGCACCGGCCTGTTTCGTATAATTCTTGGTTGATCCAACAATCTGGCTGGGTAGCTGGGTTCTGGCTCTCAAAGCTTCTTCCGGATAGACTGTTTCCTTTAAAGAAGAACCATTTTTAACCTCTTCATCCATGACACTTCTCCAGATTTCTTCTCTGGCTTCTTTTTCTTTTTGAGTCCATGAGAAAGTTGTAGCAAAGGAAATCCATTCCGGTGCATCTGTGGGTTTGGGTTTATACGGGTACGGAATGGGTACCTGTGACAGCCACCAGGAGACACCGGTTAAATCATCACAGATCTCATAGTTGCCAAGGTTTCGAAGATAAGATGCCAGATGGGCGATATTTTCTGTGGAAGCTGTAAATACTTTAAGAATTGGTGGTGCGGGATGTACACGGATACCGATTTTTGTGATAACCCCTGTTGTCCCTAGCCAGCCGGTGAAAAGACCGTCCACCCGTGGCAAGGGTAGACAGCTGTGCCATGAGTCTTCCTGGATGGCACAGGAACCTACTCTGATGAGTTCTCCTGTGGGTAAGACCACTTCCATACTGGTAATTTCTTCACTGTTCAGCCCATAACGGCCGCTTAACCCGCCGATGCCATGGCTGATAGCATTGGAAGAAACAGAAGAAGAGGGCGGCCCTACAGGCCAGCTCCACCGAAAGTTGAATTTTGCAAGGGCACTTGCTAACTTGGCGTGAGAGACGCCTGGCTCAATGATAGCGTAGTGAGATTCTTCATCAATACGAAGAATCTTGTCCATCCGTTTCATGTCCAAAAGGATGCCGCCGTTTTCAGGGATACACAGCCCCCCGATATTAGTGCCGGCTGTAAATGGCGTGACAGAAATTTTCTCCTGGTTGGCAAATTGCATGACCTTCTGAACCTGTTCAACGCTGGTCGGCATGACAACGTAATCCGGCAACTTTGGTTTCACAAAAGACAGGTCATATGAATAGGAATAGCGAATGTGTATTTTGTCGGTGGCATTATTGTCTCCGACAATTTCACGTAACCTTGCTGTGACTTTGGCATCAACAGTTGATCCTTCTGGCATTGTGGTCATCTAATTCCTCCTGGCTAGGTTTATAGTTTTCTAACACCCTATTTTATATTTTTTTTGTCTCCCAGCATTAGACTCAACTATGCGACTGATTGACCCGTAAATTTTGTTGCATCATGACTAGATGCTATTCGTATGTTTTGGCTATTATTTGGCGTTGCCGCTTCTTCTGAAAGGATTACCCAGGATTTCTGCTTTTTCCTTTTGCAACCCTTTTTCATTAATAACCATAATCCCACCTTTGCTGGCAAGTATGCCCTGTTCCACACTATTGATATGGTTTATCATTGCCATGCTAGCCAATTCGGGATCTCGCTTCCGCAAAGCTGCAACAATCTTTTTGTGGTCATCACAGACCCTTCTGAAAAAAGATTCGTCCGTATGAACCATTTGTTTGATGTTGATTAATGCTGTTTGGACACTTTCCACAACGAGACTGACAATTTTATTGTCCGTGATATCCACCAGTTTTTTGTGGAAGGCGCAGTCAAGATCAGTCGAAAAAGTTTCTCCTTCCTGTGCCTGTTCCATGGCCTGAATATTTTTATCAAGATATTCTAAATCTTCCATCGTTGCTTTTTCAGCGCATATTTTAACAACCTGAGGTTCAATATACATTCGGATCTGGGTGTATTCTCTCAGACCTGGATTTTGAAAAAACAAATAATTTACGAGACTGTCTTTCACAGTCGCTAGGTCTACCTTTTTTATAAAGGCCCCACCGGACATGCCTTGTCGAATTTCCAGAAGATCGTAAGCTTCCAGAACTCGGTATGCTTCTCTCAAGGAAGATTTGCTAACCCCAAAATGCTTGGCAAAATCTTTTTCTGGCGGAAGTTGTTCTCCGACTTCTAGCTCTCCTGATAAAATAGCACCTCTGATCTGTTCAACAATATTTTGGGATATTCTGTTTGATTTTACAGTTTCGAATTGAAAAGGCATATTCTATTTCTTCCTTGTGCAATAAGTAAGTTCAGGTTAGGGCTTTGTATGGATTGGTTCAACTTCTTCATATGGTTCAGATTATAGTTTAAGCGGGATGCGTTCCAGTTTTCGTGTTTCATTCTAGACTTAAACGGAGTGACTCTCTGATCCGAATTTTGAAATGTGCTCATCACGTTACTCATGGCAATTTGGTGCAAGTGCATGATACTGGGTATTTTTTCTAAGATTTTGCCATCAAGCCCTGTTTTCTGTATGTAGTTAAACCCAGAGGTAACCGTACGTCAAGAAATATTTTAAACATTAAAACATCAGATGTTTTAATGTTTCTTGACATTTGAGTTTTTCCTGGCTAAAAAAAGGTATCTTTAATAATGCTATTTACTAGAATATTTGTCTCAAAGGTCTGGCGTTAATGATGGTAAGATCAACCTACCTAAAGGATTGAGGAAAAAAATGGGAATCAAAATCGATGCTTTAAAATGCACGAATTGCATGGCATGTGAGATGGTTTGCAGCTACCACAGAGATGATGGTTTTGCCTTTCTGTCTGCATGTATTGTCGCCTATAGAGCTCGTGAAAAGAAAGATTATTTTGGCGTACTGCTAAAAGAGGAAGATGTGCTTGTGGTTGCACGACCGGAAGGGCTTGAAATTAATAAAATCGGTGAAGAGGCGGATCCTAACAAGGAAGCTGATGCCTCGGCAAAGCCCATGTTACTGAGAGAGGGCTGTGACCTTTGCGAAGAAATGGATGACTTCGGGCCGATGTGCGTTGCATTTTGCCCGGTAGATGCAATTGAACTGGATTAAAAAGGAGAAGGTGATATGGAATATTTATCGACAGATAAGATTCTAATCATAGATTTAAATACCGCCGAAATTGAAGAACACGACATTGATGAAAGTCTTGTTGAAGAAAGGATTGGCGGAATTGGCATAACAAGATATCTATATGAAAAGTACCAAGATGACGACCCTATAATCATAGGGACAGGGTTGTTGACAGGTACGACATACCCTGCATCTGCCGCAGGGCAGATCACGGCAAAGAGCCCTGTAACAGAAGAGGTAAGCCATTGCCCTATTATTTATAAAGTAGGCTTGGAGATTAAATATTCCGGATTTGACTACATTGTGGTCAAAGGTCAATCAGAATCCCCTGTATATTTATGGATTCATGACGGTGTGGCAGATATTTCAGATGCCACTGACATTTGGGGAAAAGATGTCTGGGAAACAACCGATTCACTCAGAAGTTTTGTAGGTGATGACTTGCTCCAGACAATGATGATTGGTCCTGCGGGTGTAAACGGATCTGACTATGCCCAGGTCTGCTATAACCACTGGAGCAGCCCGGATCGATTTGGTTTTGGTAAATTATTCGGGACCAAAAATCTAAAGGGATTTGCCTTTAGAGGAATGGGAATGATAGAGGTTGCCGAGCCTGAAGATTTTGTGGAACGTTCCTTTGAAATACTAAAAGAGATCAAAAAAAGTAGTTTTCTTGAGAAAAAAGGTATTGCACCGATTTTGGATGCCATGGGTGAAGAAGGTGTCGAGGAGTGGATCGCTCCTGTCACCCACCGCCACAGCGCGGATTACTTTACTCCTTATGCTACCAACACAGCTCTCTTTCTTGATGAAGATCCGGGTTTATTGGAAGAATCAAATAAGGATGAGCCTGGCGTTCTTGTTTCTGATATTTTCGCCCTTTTGAGTCTAAAAAAGCTGGGGCTTTCAGCAATTGATGCCGGTTATGTATTAAAAGCCTGTGCAAAATATGGAATTGATCCTTTGGCCGTGGCAGAATTAAGCGGAAAAACCACATTGGAAGAATTAATCCAGAGTGTAGACTCACTCAATGGAGAAATAGCTACATCCGGCAAAGGGATTTTTACATCCTGGTGCCCGACTGGTCCAGTCTTCAATGATTTTAATCTGTCTACTGGTGATGACAAGAACACCTGGTGGGAAAGACGGCAGGCGCTTGCCATGATTTTTGGTATCCAGCCTATGTTTGCTCTCATGTGCCCGGAACTTACCGAAGAGAACATGCTGGAACTAGCCAGTATAGGTACGGAACTTGAATTGAGCCAGGAAACTCTGGATGCAGTTATAGATGATATCTGCGGATAGTTGCTGGTAGTTGCGGGTATATTCCAGGAAAGGTGAATGGAGACAGATGTCTTGTCTCCGCTTCTCAGTTCAACTCCATCAATCATTGGTGTAATGAAAAAACTCCAATGGCACCTCGAATCATGAAATTTGAATCACCGAAAATTGGAATATATGCAGGAACCGGCACATCTCATTCATGGCTCTGGTTTGTTGATCTGTTTGAGAAAGCGTCTTTTCACAACCTGATCTTTCTTGACGAAATCTCCGTCCGAAAAAATCATATCAAAACCCTTGACGTACTGATAATTTCCGGTGGAGACACTTTTGCTGTCGCCAAATACATAGGCGAAAAAGGTGCTGGGAACATTAAAGCATTTGTAGAGCAAGGCGGTGTTTACATTGGCTCTTGTGCAGGGGCTTATCTTCCCATGAAGTCATCAAAAAAGCCCCTTGATCTGTTCAATTTTGTCGATGTTAAGATTACGAATTTAAGCAAGACCTTGCCCATTGCGGAAATCAAGTCCTGTAAATTTTGTACTGACTATGGTTGTGATTTCATATTTCATCCGGTCAGAGAAGAGGTTGGTTTGAAAACCACTTCACATTTCGACAAAGACAAGACCTATACACTTAAGGCACCTCTTTATGGCGGGCCCGGTATGGAAGCATTTGATCCTTCATGGGTGCTGGCCAAATACAACGAATTCACCCCCAAAACCTCTTTTCTTGCCAGTCAAAAAATTGCTGAAAAAACTCTCATCAGTCATGGAGCTGTTGTACGGGTGCCATTCAATCTGGGCTGTTTTTATCTTCTGGGACCCCATCTTGAGCATCCAGGGTTCAAACAGGCCAACCAGTTTATTATTGATGCCGTGATCCTGGAAACTACAAAACGAATGGACCCGGCTGGATCAAGAGGATTACAGGTAACCACCCCTTGTGAAAAAGTGAGTGGAAAGGATACCAAGGAGCTATTGTTGGCCGTTAGGCGGGAGCTGAGTAACTCAAGAATTGTGGCGGGTAGTCTGGAGTTTTTACCTGTCCAATGGGTTATCGGTCAAAAAGTATATGAACCGCAAAAAGTGCGGGTCTATCTTGAATCCATGTGGAAACGGCTCAGAATTCTTCAAAAAAATAAAGAGCTAACCCTCATGCCAGGTCAATCCGACAGGATCATCAACACAGCATGCAGGACAACCATCGAATTGCGCAGGATAAAACAACAACTTGACGCAAAAATAGACAGCCTTAAGACAGCGATTATCATCTTTGATCTTTTACATACCATGGCTATCTCTTTTTTTGAGCTTTATTTCGCAAACCTGCCCATTGGTAGAGATAAATTTAAGTTACAGAAAAAGAGAAAGGACCGTATCAAAGCATAGACTCGGCCTCTAACAACATAATTTCAAAACAGGACAACAGGAGAACAAATTGCAATTCGGAAATATGCAGTCAAATAATAAATCCAAAACAGGATTGATCATTTCGCTATTAGCAGCCGGATGCTTTCTTATGGTATTTGCATGGTCTTCCAATTTGCAGGCAGGAGTATCCGTCGTCACACATAACACTTGGTTTGTAGAAATGGACCGATATAAGGCTGCGGCGCACGGCACTCTTGAATGTGAAGAATGTCATGGGACAATGATCGATAAAATGGCCGTCAACAACAAAAAGCATCCTGATCCGAAAGCTATTGATTCTCTAAAAATAGAAGCCAAAAGAAGTTTTGACTATCAGCTTTGTAAAAATTGTCATGAAAGCGAGCATGAAAGCTTTTTAAAAGGTGAGCATGCAGAGACGGTTATCAGAGAACATGAAAACGGGAAGTCAACTGAAACTGGATTTGCACTTACCTGTGGGGATTGTCATTCCGCCCATTATCCATAATCTCCAGGTCACGGATAAATATTTGAAAGGAATTGGCCACGACCTGGGTAATCTGTCACTAAGATCAAGAAAATAGTATTTCAGTAGGGAACACTTTATGAATTTTAAGACAATACTCTCTCTTAGCGCTGGTGTTAGTTTGATATTTTTTATGGCAGTAATGAATTGTACCCCGGCATTTGCAACAAATGATTCGGAGTTAACAGAAGCAAAGGTTCTTGAAGAAGCCACGCCAGTACAATCGGATTGCCTTGACTGCCACAGAGCTCCCAATCTTCAAACCAATGAGGGAGTTATTGCCTCCCAGAACTTTTGTTATGAGTGTCACGATAAAGCGGATACAAAAAAGCAAATTGGAGATAGCGATATAAGTCTTCAGATTATGGCAGAAACCTTTAATAAAAATCAAGCTGGACATCAGTTTGTCGCATGTATTAGCTGTCATACCGATGTGGCCCGCTCGCCCCATAAAACCGAAATAGGGGGTACTTGTTTAGAGTGCCATGACTCTCATTCCGAAGGCCCGGCCAACGCACCTCATTTAAGGGTTTCGTGCCAGGCCTGTCATTTTGCCTCAAAGTTTGTTCGACTTGACCTTGAAGATCATCGGATAAAACTGTCCCATAATAATTATGATGGTGTTCCTATTAGCCTTGCAGATCATAGCCTGGCGAATTCTGCGGATAAAAGAAATTGTGAGAAATGTCATTTCAAAAACAACCATGTAGGAGCACCGGCAGGGGTTCTTCCTTCCAAAAGCACTATCTGTATTGTCTGTCATACATCGCCTCTAGCCATGGGGCATCCAATTTTCGGAATCGCAGGCCTCATTTTTATGGGGGGCATGTTTGTCATGATCTCTTTTTGGTTTAATGGAAGTATAAAAGGAGAAGAAAACTCCCTAAACAAAAAGCTTGCCTTAAGTGCTGGCTCGATAAGGGATACGCTATTTTCAAAGCAGATTTTCTCTATGTTGAAAATTTTTATCTTAGATATTGTTTTTCAGCGGAGAATTCTAAAAGAAAATGTCTCACGCTGGTCAATGCATTCTCTTATTTTTTCAGCTCTGCTGCTAAAATTTGGATTAAGTCTCTTTACGTCAATTGGATATTATTTAAATCCCCAGGGAACAATTATGACAGCCCTTATCGACAAGAATCAATGGTTTGTGGCTTTTACCAATGACTTTTTAGGTCTTCTTATCCTCTTTGGCATTGTCTGGGCAGTAATAAAACGATTCATTATAAAACCGGCTCATGTGGTCTCGGAGTTCCAGGACATGCTCCCCCTTGTTATTATTGGCAGCCTTGTGAGTTTTGGGTTTATTCTCGAGGGGGCAAGAATTCTTGTCACCGGAATCCCGTCTGACGTTGCCGTCTATTCTTTTATCGGATATGGTATCAGCCATGTGCTCTCAATCTTTTCTGTTGACTGGTCATCAATTTATCCTTTGATGTGGTATGTCCATGGTATTGCGGCAGCAATTTTTATTGCCTATCTCCCCTTTGGAAAAATGCGGCATATTTTTAGTACACCGCTGACTTATTTAATCGAAGAAGTCGATGGTGTTAAAAACGAGAAACGGGTTTAATCGGAATTTTAATTGATAGGTGTCACAATGGTCAAAGAAGAGAACGAAATATCTGGCTCCTCAAGTGTTGAAAAAAAGGTTGATGAAACAAATGATGAAAAAGAGACCCTTCGGGAGATACCCATACATAAGCTTGAAGTAAAACGTTTGATAGAGCTTGACGCCTGCACCCGATGCGGAGAATGCCTCATCTGGTGTCCTGTCTATGAGCAAGACTCCAGAGAGGGTCTGATACCTCGCCGAAAAATAATGGATTTTTTGAGGATTGCGAGATCTCAAAACGGATTCCTGGCGGCAATTATAAAGAGCGATAAGGTCAGCAGTACCCTAAAAGGGGTTCTCGGTAAGCTGTGTGGATACAAGGAAATCACCAACGAACAATTGGAAGACTTCGTATCTAATCTGTATGAGTGTTCCACCTGTGGTCAGTGTGAAGTGGTCTGCCCTGCCCATATTGATACGGTTAACCTCTGGGAAGAACTTCGCCGTTTGATTGTCCGGGCAGGATATGGTCCGTTAGAGCCTCAAAAAGCACTTCGCAAAAGCGTCATGACCTTCGACAACCCATGGCAGCAGCCAAGGGCTGGTCGAACAAAATGGTCACGCCGTGCTAAAAAAGACGGTCTAATTGAAAATGAACCCAGGTTGATAAAAAAAACCAAGGGTAAAGTACTTCTTTTTTTCGGGTGTACTGCTTCTTATGATGCTAATGTCAAACAGGTGGCCATCAATACCATAAATATTCTTGAAGCACTGAATATTGACTACGGAGTGCTGGGAAAAGATGAAAAATGTTGCGGCAGTGTGCTGCTCAGAATGGGTGATCCCGAATATGAACGATTGTTCAAGGAAAACATTGACCAGTTTAACAGTCTGGGAATTGAAACATTGATCAGTTCCTGTTCAGGATGTTTTAAAACCATTATGCAGGATTATCCAAAAATCGGCAAAATGGACTTCGAAGTTTTGCATACGGTAGAATATCTTGCCCGACTCTTAAAGAGCGGTGAATTAAAATTTTCCCACTCTGTAAATAAAGACATAACGTTCCATGACCCATGTCATCTCGGCAGAGCAACAGGCGGATTTGATGCCCCAAGAATGATCATTGAAGCTATCCCGGGCCTCAATCTAATAGAGATGCCCCGGAACCGTGAATATTCAAGATGCTGCGGAGCCGGCGGTGGTCTAAAAGCAGGCTTTCCCGATATCCAGGGTCGCATGGCCCAACGACGGGTAAAAGAGGCTGAAGAAACCGGGGCGACAGAACTTGTATCCTGTTGTCCTTTCTGCTATCAGGGGCTCCAGGTAGGGATTTCGGTATCCGAATCTGACGTTATTATGAAAGATTTATCTGCATATATAGCCGAGTCTGTTTTGGGGTATGATAGTTTTGAAAGGGCTGCCAAAGAGGCTGAAGAGAAAAAAAGGCTCAAAGAAATTAAAAAGAGAAAAAAAGCTGAAGAGAAAAAAAAGATAGACACGCAGAGGCAATCCAATGGAGCAGAATCAGCTGGCCCAAGCAAATGAAATCCTCGCCGGTAAACGGGAAGTAAGCCGTTAATATTTCACTCTATTTCAGCATAGAGAAAGCCTCAACTATTGCTGACGGTGAATTTCGGAAAGCCAGAAAACCCTTTGAAAAAGTTAATGATAACCGGCTAATGTAAGCGAATACTATTCTGCTAAATAAAAAGACATGCTTGATATCATCCGGTATTATGGTTACTTAGCAGGAAATTTACGAAGAGTTATTAGAGGAATCAAGATGAATATTCAACAACAAAAAATACATTGTAAGATCATTATCCTGACTGCATTATTATTGCTTGCTTCTGGAGGGATATCCAGAGGAAATGATACGGTAAAAGCTGTGCGTATGGGATATTTACAAAACGATATTCATCATCTTGCATTATGGACTGCGTTAGATAACGATATGTTTCATCAAGAGGGTATCAAGGTGGAAATAGCTGGAGTGTTTCGCGCTGGTCCTGAAATCATGACCGCATTTGCTGCAGGAGCCCTGGACATGGCCTATGTGGGTGAAGCTCCAGCAACAACAGCTGTAGCTAATAAAGCTGCAAATGTGGTGGTTATATCACAAGTCAATACTGAAGGCTCTGCTTTGGTTATCGCCTCAGGTAGAACTGATGTTACCCGTTTAGCAGACCTTAAAGGAAAGACTATTGCAGTTCCGGGGCACTCTACGGTTCAGGACTTTCTTTTAAAGTGGGCTCTTCGTGAGGAAGGTGTGCAGTTGGAAGAGGTGAATTTCATTGTCATTAAGCCACCAGAAATGATTAATTCACTTCGTAGAGGGGATGTGGATGCCTTCATTGCTTGGGAACCATACCCAGCAATGGCACAATCAATGGAGGTTGGAAAAAATCTAGCCACCTCTCATGAACTATGGAAAGGACATCCTTGTTGTGTTCTTGTTGCGGATGCAGGCTTTTTGAGCGAGCATCCCGAAAAAGTTAACGCTGTCTTAAGAGCCCACGTACATGCAACAGATTATATAGATGATAATCCAGATAAGGCTGCTGAGATTGGGGTGAAGAATACCGGTATGGATAGAGCCTCAATCGTTCGTGCTATGCAAACCGTTAATTATACCTACCACTTAAGTATTGATGGTGAAAAAGAGTACGTTCAGTATCTTTCAGAACTTGGTTATATTTCAATCGACAACGCAGATAATTTTGTTAAAAGGTTTATCAACCAGGACCTGCTGAAAAGTGCAATTGCAAAATGAATCTAAATCGCTTCCTGCCATTGCTATTTTTAGTCGTGCTTTGGCAGGGCTTTTGCTATTTTGGTATTGTCTCTGAGGTAAAAGTCCCTTCCCCTATCCAGGTGGTTCAAGGAGTTATTGCTCTTTGTCTAACAGGTATGCCTCCTGGACATCTCCTCTTTTCTCATGTATTTGCTAGTGTTGTCCGAGTAAGTTGGGGCTATGGCCTGGCTGTGATAATTGCTATCCCTTTGGGACTCTTGATTGGATGGTCTGGGAAAATACGATACTTTTTTGATATACCCCTGGAAATACTGCGTCCTATCCCGCCCCTGGCTTGGATTCCAATTTCTATTCTCTGGCTGGGGATTGGAAATGCCTCAGCTGCATTCATCATATTTCTTGGTGCCTTTTTCCCAATCCTTCTAAACACAGTATCTGGAGTAAGAACAATTGACCCGATCTTATTCGAGGCGGCTACGACGCTTAACGCTGGAAGATTTGCAATTTTTTTTAAGGTGTTGATGCCGGCAACTGTTCCGGCAATGTTCACCGGCATGAGAATAGGCATTGGTATCGGCTGGATGACTCT
>CAZWVC010000032.1:0-21907 GCA_964637245.1 uncultured Desulfocapsaceae bacterium | reverse complement strand
CAACACATATACCGCAACCCTGGCAGAGTGCCGGGTTGATCTCTGCTGTATGGTTCTCATTAATAAATGGCACTCCGTAGGGGCATGCCCTAACACAGGTTAGACAAACAGCACAATTTGTCGGATCAACGGTTGAAATAACTCCTGACATCTGTAATTTCTGTTTTGCCAGAATTGTAGTAGCACGGGCAACCGCTGCCTGAGCTTGGGAAATTGTCTCTCCGGCATCTTTCGGGGCATGAGCAGTGCCTGCCATGAACAGCCCTTCACTGGGTAAATCAACCGGACGAAGTTTGGCGTGCGCCTCAATAAAAAATCCAACACTATTCCGGGGTACTCTGAGCATCGAGGCCAGTTCTTCAGTATCCCTGGGCTTTATACCCGTGGAGAGAACCAAGAGGCTGGGTTGGAGTTTCACCGGTAAGCCAATAGAAGGATCGGTAACCGTGATGGCAATGGTGTCGTCTTCAATTTCTATTTGAGGTAGATTATTTTCTGGATCATAGCGGATAAAGTTGATGCCTGCCATTCTCGCCTGGCGATAGTTGAGTTCGCCAAGACCATAACAGCGCATATCCCGGTAAAGTACATCAATTCTGCATTCTGGGTATTTATCCTTGAGAGTAAGAGCGTTTTTTACAGCTTGATTGCAGCAGACTCTGGAACAGTAGGGTAAATGATCCTCATCACGTGAGCCAGCACACTGCAGCATAACTATTTGAGCATCAGCAAGTTCATCTGAATGTTTCTCCTCAAGAACTACTTCTAATTCGGATTGGGTTACTACTAGCTCATTTTCGCCAAGACCATGAATCTCTGGGCGGTACTCTTCGGCACCAGTGGCAACGAGAATAGCACCATGTTTGATGGTCCTTGTGGCTCCTGAAGGCGTCATTATCTCGGTTTCAAAGGAACCGACAAAGCCTGCTTGTTCCACAACCATGGATTGGGTGAAGACTTTGATCCTTTCATTGTTCAAAACACGATTCTTAAGCTGTTCCATGAAATCGATAAATGAGCTGCCATCCCAGGTGCGTCGGAGATTTAGAAGCTGTCCACCAAGTTCAGTTTCCTGTTCAACCAGATAAACCGAGAAACCCTGTTTTGCAGCTTCTTCAGCAGCAGTAAGTCCAGCCAGACCTCCGCCAATTACCAGCAGGCTTGAATCAACGTCAAATTCAAGTTCCTGCAGTGGTTCCCCCATTGCAGCATTGGCAACAGCCATGCGGGTTAATCGTTTGGACTTCTCCGTTGCTAATTGGGGTTCGGTGGGATGGACCCAGGAACATTGGTCCCTGATATTCGCCATATCAAAAAAATATTTATTGATACCAGCCTGGCGCAGAGTGGACATAAAGAGCGGCTCATGGGTTGTGGGTGAACAGGCTGAAGCCACAACTCTATTGAGTTTATGTTCTTTAATGATATCCCGAATCCTTTCCTGGGTATCCTGGGAACAGGTATAGAGCGGATGTTCAGCATAAACCACGCCGGGGAGCTGTTTTGCATATTCTGTGACTTCATCAACATCAACCACCGAGGCGATATTGGTACCGCAGTGACAGATGAAGACGCCGATGCGTAAATCTTCTTCGGGGTCCGGTATGCGTTCATCTGGCAACACTTCTTTGGAAATTAATGATCCCCTGGCTGCGGAGAGATTTGCAGCAGCTGCCTGAGCTGCACCAGAGGCTTCACTTACGGTTTCAGGAATATCCTTAGGTCCGTTGACTGCACCACTAACAAATACTCCTGGCCTGGAGGTTGCCAGGGGAGTAAAACTCTCGGTAATGGCAAAACCGAACCGATCCAACTCTATACCGATATTACCTGCTAGTGTTTTGGTTTTCTCAGGTACCTGAACACCTACAGACAGGACAACCATGTCAAATTCCTCGGACGTCTTTTTGCCGGATTCATCAACATAACGCAACTCAAGATTGCCGGTCACCGGGTCTTCATATACTCTGCTTACCATCGCTCTGACGAGGCGTACATTTTTCTCCTCGGCACGGGTGATGTATTCATCGAAATTTTTACCGAAGGAGCGCATATCTATAAAGAAAATAGTCGGTTCTATTGCAGAATCATGTTCCCTGGCGATGAATGCCTCTTTTGTGGCATACATACAGCAGACCGAAGAACAATAGTCCCTGTTGCATGAATGATCACGGGAGCCGACACACTGAATCCAGGCAATTTTCCTGGGATGAGCGCCGTCGCTGGGACGCGCCACTGTACCGGATGTGGGACCGGATGCCGAGAGCAAGCGCTCGAACTCAATGGAAGTCACAACATTATCGTAAGTTCCATAGCCGTATTCACCGCGTTTCTTTGCATCAAATACTTCGATTCCGGGTGAGAAGATAACCGAACCAATTGCAATTTCCTTGATGGTTTCTCGATGCGTGTATTCAATGGCACCAACGCCACAGATGGTGGCACATGTACCGCATGCACCGGTATTGAGCTGAACACAACTCTTCTCATCAATGACCGGAACCCGAGGAACCGCCTGGGGGTAATGAATGTTGACTGGTTTACGCAAAGAAAGATTTTCATTAAAATCATCATACAACGGCTGTGGTTCCTTGCTCGTCACATTATCCATACTGAGAAAATCGACAGGACAGTGTGAAACACAGGCACCGCAGACCTGGCAGATGTCAACACCGGCTTGGATACCTTCTTCAACCATCTTGAGAGCGCCGATTTTCATGACATTTTTACAGGTAATTGCACAAAGACCGCAGCGTACGCAATCCTTACTTTCTCTTTGTAAGAAGGTTTGCTTCAATCTGAAAGATCGCTCGCTGATTGCGGCTCCAAGACTCTTATCCAACTCGGGTGCGTTGCTTACTGTAATAGCTTGATATTTCTCTGGACAAGCTACAAGACAGGCCCCGCAGCCGGTACACTTATCCTGATTAATGGCTGCGTATTCTTTCTTCTGCCAGTTTACGGCATCCTGGAGACAAGCACGGTGACAGGCGCCGCATTGCGAGCACTTCTCCTCATCAACGGTGAAAGTCCAGGTATGTTCAGATGTTGGTTCAACCGGGGTTTCACACCCAATGATCCGTTTATCCTTAGATCTGAGTTTTTTCTTTTTGGGTTCATCATCAGCAGAGAAGGGAAAGGCGGAGATATGGGTAACCGGACAAACCAGTTCACATAAGCCACAGCCTGTGCATTTGTCGACATCAACATATCTGGCATGCTGCACGACTTTAGCTGTGAAGTTTCCGGCATCGCCATCAAGAGCCACTAACTCGCTATGAGTAAGCAGTTCTATATTGCGGTGCCTGCCGACTTCAACCAGTTTGGGCGAGACAATACACATTGAACAATCATTAGTGGGAAAAGTCTTATCAAGCTGCGCCATTTTTCCACCAATGGCTGGTGAATTCTCCACCAGGAAAACCTTCAAGCCGGAATTGGCTAAATCCAGAGCCGACTGCATGCCGCTAATACCGCCTCCGACGACTAGTACTGCACCAGTTGGAGGTACGGCTGAGCCATTAGTCCGTTGAATTTCCTTATTCATGACGCCTCCTTCGTTACCATCTCCTGAGACCTGAACAAATCAGCTAAAATATTGGGTGCTACCAGGTGAACTTTTTGCTGTTTTTGTGGATACTCACCGCTGATTGCAGCAGCAATCAGTTCTGTTGCAAAGAAAACTGGTATGCTATCATCTGGGTTATTATCGAGTTGACGACTTTCAACATTAGCCTGGCACATCGGACAATCGGTGACAAATGCTGTGGCTCCGCCCCTTCTGGCTGCAACGTTGATATCACTGACAAGTTTTCTGGCAATATCCGGCCGCGCCATTGTCAGACTGCCGGAGCAGCATTCGGTTCTATGAGACCAGCGAACTGGAGATGCGCCGAGGGTAGTTACTATTGTTTCAAGGGTGGTGGGCATCTCATATTCGAGTGCTCCAGTTATTTTAGGGTGTCTTAGGGATAGACAGCCGTAATAACAAGCGATTGACATACCTTCCAAGGGTTGTTTGATTTTTTCCTGGATACGAGAAGTAATCTCAGAGGATGCAAGGAAAGTTGAAATATGAATAATTTGAAAATCTGGGTTGTAATCATCTACGTCCCAATAAGTAGGGTCTTCTCTGAGAGCAAGATCAGCTGCTCTGAGTCTTTGATAACAGGCAGCACAGGGAACGAGAATATCATGACCATCGTTTTTGTTGAGGAGCAGGTTACGCATTGGCAGGCGTACCCCGATTTCATGATTGGTCATGTGGGCGGAAGAGGCTCCGCAACAATTCCAGTCTGAAATCTCAACAAGTTCGATTTCAAGTGCTGAACAAATCTCTCTGACTGATTTATCGTAATCAAGGGCGGTTCCCTGGAGAGAACAGCCGGGGTAATAGGATAGTTTCATCGGTCATACTCCTTGCCCTTGCCCGAGAAGATCTGGCGAATCTCGGATTTGCCTTTGATGGAATGTGGCAGCATGGAGAGTTTGCCCTTCATGAACATGCTCATTCCGAGTTTCATATCGCCCATAAAGTCGCGCGAGCGAATCTTGTATGCCCCTATCATGCCTATTTCATAGGCGCGTCCCCAATGTTTAATGGAGTCGAGGAAACACTGGTGAAAAACTGGTACACGCTCCTCAGCAGGTTTGATACCTTTGCGTAAGGCAATTTCACGCAAAACATCCATAAGTTGAGCGATCTCGATATCATTTGGGCATCTGCTTGCGCAGGTCTCGCAGGCTGCGCAAAGCCAGATGGTTTTACTCTGCACGAGTCGGTCTTCTACGCCATAGGAGGCCAGCCTTACCACCTCCATGACACCTAAGTCAAAAAATTCGGAAACAGGGCACCCGGCTGAACATCGACCGCATTGGAAACATGACTTGGCATTGATTCCCATAGAGTCTAATTTATTGAGAAATTTTTGATTGCCATGGGCTGGTGAGATACAATCATTGTTCATATTCTTCTCCAATTAAGGTTTCCATAACAGCAGGAAATCTCAGCGTGAAGGTAGTTCCCTCATTCAGTTCAGATGATACCCTGATGCTTCCTTTGTGTTCTTTAACGATGGCATATGAGACAGACAAGCCAAGCCCTGTACCTTCACCTGTAGCTTTAGTGGTGAAAAACGGTTCGAATATCTGATCAATAAATTCTGCTTCAACTCCTGGCCCATCATCGGCAATGATTATTTCATTGATATCGTGATTTGCTCTGGTCCGGCTGGTGATGTTAAGTCTGCCTCTGCCTTCCATAGCCTGAGCAGCATTGACAACTATGTTGAGGATGACCTGGTTGAGACGTATTGAATTTCCAAATATTGGGGCGAGGTCATCTTCAAGGCGAAGATTGATCTCAATATTATGAAAAAGAGGTTGGTTTTGAACGACTGAGAGGGTCTTACGAATGACATCATTGCAATCAATAAGTGCCATCTCGTAGCTGGTCTGGTGAGAAAATTCTAACAAATCGGCTACGATCACCTTGCACCGTTCTGCTTCGTTGATAATTGTCTGGAGATCATCATTGACCTGGTGTTCATCACCAAGCTCTTCTTTTATCAGGTTGGAGTAAAGCATAATGCCTGACATTGGATTGTTGATTTCATGCGCTACGCCTGCAGCCAGACGACCAAGTCCTGCCATTTTTTCTGATTGCATGAGCATATTGTGTGTTTGTTCAAGGTCTTCCTCTATCTGGAGCATAGCTCGAAGGTCTGTAAATATCCCGAATGTTGCAATTTCTTTGTCATTATCATAGATAATCCCGCCGGAAAAATTGACAGGGATATCATAGTTATTCTTATGTTTGACAATCAGCTCCTGATGTTTCAACTTGCCCTTGCCTCCGTATTCGTTACTTCGCATTCTTCGAAGGATCTGTTTAGCCAAGCCATCCTGATAAAGACCTGTTACATGAAGCTTAAATTTTTCTTCATTGTCATACCCAAGAAGCGCTTGAGCACTCTGGTTGAAGATGATGAGATTGCCTTTCATGTCAGAGGCAATGATACCGTCTACGGAAGATTCAATTAAGTTATGAAAAAAAGTATTTCTTCTGCGTAACTTCGCCTCTAATTTTTTTCGTGTTGTTATGTCAATGAGATAGAGAAGATAATAGCTCGGCGATGAGGGAGGGTAAACCAGCACTGCATCAAGCAGCTGTATTTCATTTACACCGGTTTCAATCTGGATCTCATGACGTATCCGCAGTTCATTTCTTTTGTCTGTATCGCTGAAAAACTCTCCAACAAGAGTGTAAAATTTGCTATTTTCAGGACCTAACGCTGTTTGGAGATCACCGTCTTCAAGACTTCTATAAACTACGCCTAAAAATTTAGTAGCAGCTGGATTTGCATAGAGTATCTGGTGGTCTAGATCAACGACCATTACACCATTGGGAGTTTCCTCCAGAATCTGGTAGAGATAAAGATTCGAACCAAGTTCGCTGGTGATTGTCGCCAGATTATTATTGAAAGGCGATTTATCCACTAGTCCATTCACCCAGCCGTTATCTTTCAATAAGATCGAGAAATTCAGGTAGTTTGTCTCGCCATCCCAGGGCAAGAAGCACTACTCCTTCTCCCATGGTAGAGAGTTCCTGGAGAAAATCAGCGGCGACTTGCATGCCAGCCTCTTTCTTAACTGGTGCTTGCATCATCTTCTTTAAAAACTCCTGAGGTATCGATGGCACACCTGGTAAATTGTTGAGATAGCGCACCATTGTCACAGATTTCAGATACATCAATGAAGTGTAGAGCTTAATCCCAGTCTGTTCAGCAAATGGTAAAAACTGTTCTATGACATTGATGTCATAGGTTGGGCTTAAGGTCACTGATTGTGCACCATAATCTTGAAGTTGAATAAAAAACTCGGCCAGTTCTCTGTTAAGATTTACATCATCAGAGAGTTCAAGTGAGACGCCTACATTAAAATTTGTGGCCCCGTCGAGTTCCTCGCCTGCCAGATCAGTACCATTGTTGAGATTGCGTACACATTTTAGCATAGCGATGATGTCAAGGTCTCCGCTGGTTTTGGCAACCGGTTGATCGCCTTCGGTGGGGTCATGGCCCTCCTTGATGATGATGTTATTGATACCAAATGCACTGGCTGTTAAGAGATCAGCTTGAAAGGAAATTCTATTGCGATCCCTTCCATTAATAACCATGGTGGGTTCGATATTCTTTTCTTTCAAACTCAGGCAGGGAGCAAGTGGTGACATACGCATTATCGCATGCTCACCATCTGTAACCCTTAAGCCGTCGACTCTTCCTCTAACATGCAGGGCCGTATCAAGAAATGTTTTGAGGTTTACTCCCTTTGGTGGATCAATTTCTGCAATGATGTGGTTGGATTTCTGGGGAGTGACGCCAGTAGTGCTTTCCATGCAAACTCCTCCATAGTAAATGTGAGTAAGTAGAATGGGTAGCGAGAGACGATACTGGATGTTTATCTTTGCTGTCTTGGGTGCAGATTCTTTGACCACAGCACCGACTTAATCGCTAAGATCACTAATCTTTATCAAAATAATAAATAAAACTCAAGAGCTAAAATTTGGATAAAGAAGGTGAAAAGCAGTTTGAAAATCAATTACGAAAAACGAAATGTAGTCAAAAAAAACAGAGTTGTAATTAGATAAGGCTTTTGAGAAAGCTCGTCCTAACCAGACGAAAATTATTTGTATATTCACAAATCGGTTATGAAAAAAAATATATGAGCGTATACATTGAAAGAACTATTGTTTGTTATGTTTTTTGCTTGATTCTTCCCTGAATTCTCGTGGAACTGCTTTTTTTGATTGATTTTCTTGAATAATAAATCTTTATCTGTATAAATATTATTGATATTAAGATATCCAAGATTAGCCAATTTTAGAGGATTAACCTATATGTTCAAAATTACATCATCTGAGAATGTCATTGAAGAGTGTAAAAAGTTAATTGTAGTCCCTGTAAAAGCTCTTGAAGAACATGGCTATATCCAAACCCTGGCTGAGAATCATGAAAACTCTGCAAAACATGAATTCCATGCCATGGCACAGATGGCCTACTTTCAGTATCAGGATGATGAGCTGACAATTATCGATCTAGATGGAGATGTTCTGATCGAATCTACAGATATGGAAATTTCAATTGATTCAGGTTTGATTCTATGTAGAAAGGAGGATGGCAGTTTTGTTGTTTTGGTCCACAAAGACCTCAATACCAAGAAGCTACTCGAAGCGGCCTATCGGTTCTGCACTCGATGGATTCGTTTGGATATATAATACTACCGAGCCTCTTGCAAAACTGTCTTTTCATCCTGACTCTGCGTTGTTCTCAAATTTTCATCCTCGAAGATAAGCGAACGAGGTGAGACTTTGATATTATGTATATGTCTGCGGTAAAAATTTTCGCATGTCTTTATCTCAATCAAAAGCCTTAGTTTTCGGATAAAAACTATTTAAGCTATTTTAAAACTAAAAGAGGTGAGAAATAAAAAAATTGTTTTTTCTCCGTAATTTCAAGAATGTGGGAAAAATGTGAGATTGAACCTGTAGAGTGGCAATTAACAAATCGACGGAAAGATGAAACTTTCCAAGATCTACTAACCATATTTAAGGAGAAAGAAATGAAAAAGCGAAATGTAGTGATGATGATTCTGTTAACCCTGGCTATCGCAATGCCTGCCACTCTTAGTTTTGCCGCACCCAAGCAAAATACTAATCAAGCTGTTGCACAGTTGGAGAAAATCAATGTCAACACTGCATCTGCGGATTCATTGACAACTGTTCCTGGAATTGGTCCAAAAACAGCCGAGCGCATACTTACCTATCGCCAGCAGCATGGCAAATTTAGCGCAATTAATGATCTTCTTGAGGTGAAAGGCATTGGGGAAAAATCTCTTAAGAAAATCGGTCGATATCTCACCATCTAAAGTAATCCTGGCCAGGAACAGTTGTAACGTTCCTGGCCTCTCCTCCCTCTCCTCTATTGTCCTTCCCCTTGCATCTGCTCATATTTCATTTCCCAAAATAAACTTCTGATTTGTACCACTATAAATATGTTGTATAGTTCATTTCTGTTGTTAAGTATGACAACGGACAGATAATATGACCATTAGGTTGTCCTAAGTTTGTCTAAAGTGTTTGTGACAATGAAGGAAATCAGGCTATTAGATTTAAACTATAAAATTTGAGGTTTATTGTGCAGTTTTTACCAATGGCAGAGAAAACGCCTAGCACAACAGAAAGATCTTTCAAACAAGGTGAACTTGTGATTTTGGCTGAAATTGCAGCCGATGAGTCACCCGACGAAGTATGTTGTTGGGGATCACCGCCACCACGAAGTAACCCGATGGAGCGTCCTGGGTATGTATTGCAGCATTATGTTCGGGCAATGGTGGTAGATAAAGACAAGGACATTGCCATTATCAAGACCCGGCTTGAATATAGGGATTATCTGGGATCCTTGTTGGTACGTCTGGGTTTGAATAGAGATGATTATCGTGTTGCGCCAGGTCTATATGGAGTTGGAGAACCAAGTGAACATTCTCCTGTTATTGTTACCGCAAACTACAAACTCACTTTTGATAGTGTCCGAAGTAAGCTGCAGGGAATAAATTGTTGGCTTCTGGTTTTAGATACCTGCGGGATTAATGTCTGGTGTGCAGCTGGCAAGCAGACTTTTTCTACAGCAGAGATTGTCAGAATGATTGAAATGACCTCTCTGAGAGAACGAGTAACTCATCGCAAACTTATAGTTCCTCAATTAGGTGCTACAGGGGTGGCTGCACATGAGGTCAAATTAAAGTCTGGATTCAAGGTTGTTTATGGCCCGATTCGAGCCTCTGACATAACTGATTTTCTGCACAATGACATGCAGTCGAGTGTGCAAATGCGTGCCGTTACCTTTTCACTCTATGAGCGCTTTGTTCTCATCCCTGTAGAATTTTATCTTTTTAGTAAAAAGATCTGGTGGATTTTTCCGCTATTATTTTTATTTTCTGGGCTGGGTAGTTCCTGGTACTCAATGGATCAGGCTATCCACCGTGGACTAGCTTGCTCTGCAGCCGTTATCACAGGAGGTATCTTGGGAGCCCTGATAACACCACTTATGTTACCATGGATTCCGGGGAGAAGCTTCTCAGTGAAAGGTGTAATCTCTGGTCTGATCGGTGGGAGTGGATTTCTTTTTATTCTGAATAATTATGGTATCATAGATAAGATAGCTCTGCTTTTTTGCATTATATCGATTAGTTCATATTTGGCGATGAACTTTACTGGGTGTACCCCATATACATCACCAAGTGGAGTGGAAAAAGAGATGAAACTGGCTATTCCATGTCAGTTAACTGCAATACTGCTTGCTGTAGTTCTCTGGTTGCTCAGTCCTTTTATTTAGGAAGGTAAAAAATGAAATATTTACGGTATATTGAAGGAGTTTCCACGATTTCGGTTGATAGGCAAAAGTGTATTGGATGTTCCATGTGCATTCGTGTATGCCCACATTGTGTATTTATTCTCGATAATAATAAAAAGGTAAAGTTTGAGGATCGTGATGGCTGTATGGAATGCGGTGCGTGTGCAATGAATTGCCCGGTGGAGGCAATCCAAGTAAATCCTGGGGTTGGTTGTGCCGCATTGATAATAAGTCGCTGGTTGAAGACGAAAAATATTTCAGCAGGTGGGTGTTGCTAATAAACATTGTTTTCAATACACATCAAATGAATAACAGATAAAGAGAAAGGAGACAGGTATGGGAGATGAAATGGTAATCACTTTTCCAGGTAACCTCAAAGTTCATGCACAGACTGGAAGCTTCACCGTCGAAACAGACCAGCCTCCTAAATCAGGGGGTGATGATACGGCACCATCACCTTTTACATTATTTGCAGCTTCAATTGCCACCTGTGCCGGTTACTTTGCATTAAAATTTTGCAGGACGAGAAGTTTGGATACCAAGGGTATGTCGTTAACTCTTGGGTATGGCTGGGATAAAGAGAAAAAAAAGTATCCCCAGATGATAATCAAACTACATCTGCCTGATGATTTCCCAGAAAAGTACAAGGATGCAATCATTCGAGCCATGGATCAGTGTGTGGTGAAAAAGCATATCCTCGATCCACCTGAGTTTGATATTGAGGTTGTTTGAGCCTTTAGATAATTCAATCGACTATCGATTTCTGGTGTGAAAAGTAAAAATCTCAAAGATGTCTTGCGTAACACACTTCCTGAGGATGCACTGCAGATAGTTGTTCGCGGATATGATGTGATTGGCGATATTTGCGTAATCATTATTCCCGATGACATACTTAGATATGAAAAGACTATTGCTGCTGCAGTTATGCAAGCTGCTCCGTCTGTCCGTGTCGTTGCAAAAAGGGTTGGAAAATATACGGGTGAATTTAGAACGCTTTCTTTGAAAAAAATAGGTGGCAAAGGCGATCTTGAGACCCTGCACAAGGAGTATGGAATACGCCTCTATGTGAACCCAGAAAAAGTATATTTCTCACCAAGAAGTGCAGGAGAGCGTTTCCGTATTGCTAAAAGTGTAGTTTCAGGTGAACGGGTATTGGTAATGTTTTGCGGGATTGCACCATTACCGTTGATGATAGCCAAGCATAGTAGGGCACTTGAGGTATACGGAGTTGAGAAAAATACAGCAGCACATCATTACGGGATTCTGAATCTTGCAGCAAATAAAAAGGTGAAAAATGTTCACCTGTTCAATGGGGATGTTGCTGAGATTGTACCCGAATTAAAGACGGAGTATGATCGAATTGCAATGCCTTTACCACTCTCAGCAGGGCAATATGTTCAGATTGCGCTTAAGGTCTTAAAGAGTAAAGGTACTCTTCATTTCTACGATTTTAAAAAGAAAAAGGAATTTCATTTAGCATTGAAAGAGCTGCAAGAAAAATGTGCTTTGGCAGGACGAGAGGTGCTTGAGTCATCGATTATAAAGTGTGGCCATGTCAGTCCTGGAAAATACCGACTCTGTGTTGATGCCAGGATAGCTTGAGTGCTCATGAGAAATGGGGACTAGAAATAAGAAAACCGCACCGGGTTTCAACCCCGATGCGGTTTTTTGTCTGCCTGGACAATGAAGAAGAGCTTACTTCTTGATCATCTCCATTTTTTTACCAACGAGCTGCAGGGCTGGTGGTCCTAACCAGGTACCGGAGAGCAGCAGGTTGTAGTAAGCCCATTTGAATAAGAGCTTTGAAATATGATTAAACTTGGTATCCTTGAGCAGACCCATGGGGCCAACTGCTGGGAAGGGATACTCCCCAATCACAGGCTCAATGTCGTAGTTAAAGTCAATAACGTAGGCTTTCCCGAAGCCTGATTCGATGAATCAGAGCGCATGGCCATCGGATCGGGCATGTTGCTCCTCCCCATTGATGTATGCCATAATATTTTCTTCGAGGATATCTGCCTGAAAATGCGCAACAGCACCAGCCTTTGAAGTAGGTACGTTAGTACCGTCACCCAATACCCAAACATTATCATGACCTTCTGGCTGTAAGGTATGCTTATCTACAGGAATATATCCCATTGGGTCAGCAACGCCAGAATCAATCATGACCTGTGAGCCGAAGTTAGGTGGGATTGAAACAAGTAGATCATACTCAACTTCAGTACCATCATAAGCCTGGATCACTTTGCGTTCACCATCAACTGCACCAAGGGCGAAGTTGGGAACAATGTTAATGTTTTTCTCTTTACATGCTTGAGAAAGTACCTCAGTGGCGACCGGCTTGGTAAACGCACCAGTTAACGGCGTTACAAAGTCAAGCTGCACTTTATCACGAATTCCTCGCTCTTGGAGATGCCAATCGACGAGAAAGGCAAATTCAAGCGGTGCAACAGGACATTTGATCGGCATTTCAGCTATGTTAACAACCAACTTGCCGCCTTCAAACTGGGCAAGAGATTTCTTGAGCTCAAGACAGTCATCAAAGGTGTAATAACCATATGCGGTTTTATTCCAGGTTTCTCCCAATCCTTCCACTTCTTCTGGGAGAGTTTCACAACCAGTAGACATGATAAGAATGTCATAGCTGAATTTACCAGCTGTTTCGGTTGTAATAACCTGGTTTTCCCAATCAACATTGGCCAGTTCAGAAATAACGAAATCGATACCAGGTTTTATAAATTCCCTTTTGGTCTTTCGAATTTCTTTTGGTGAGTTCATACCAAAAGGAACAAAAAGATAGCCGGGCTGGTAATCATGGTTGTTATCCCTATCGATCATGGTGATATTCCACTCATTTCGATCAAGATGTTTGCGCATCTTGTTGGCCATCATGGTACCGCCACAACCGGCACCGAGAATGACGAGTTTTTTCATAGTCTGTCACGCCTCCTATCCATTATTTTGTAGTTAACTGTCCTGCTGAGCGTGAGCCTGCAGGCAGTAAGTGTAAAACTCATTTAATAAAATTGTTACTTTTCTGCGTTTCGATATGCCTCGAGCAGGGAACCAAAAGTCTCAAGCAACATAAAAGTTGCGCCCAGTGCTTCCTGGGTTTTTGGCTCATTGATCTTTTTGAACATACCGAACATACTTATTTTGCTTGATTTACTAAGGTCAATGCCACGAATAACCTGGCTCATTGCATCGGCCTGGGCAGAATTTATCTGCATATCCTTAACAGACTCTAATGCAGAACCGGAAACTTTCATAAGGCCACTTAATCCGGTGAAAAACTCAGTAACAACTGGAAGTGAAAGTTTCGCTAATGGTTCGATGTCATCTTTGAGTTCCATGGCTGCTTTCATCATGGTAAGGGCTGTATTGAAATTCTCTAGATTGCCCAGGGCATTCCTTAATAAAGGCATCACCTGCTCCATATCTACGCCATCTGTTAGTTCAGTGATGGTTTCTATTGCCATAGGGTAGGAGAGCTTAGCAAGTGGCTCAATATCATCCTTTAGTTCCATACCTGCCTTAAGCATTCCAATGGCAGTGTTAAAATTTTCAAGATTGGCTAAAGTATTGCGAATGAGGGGCTTTACCTGCTCCATATCAACCCCATCGGTAACCTCGGTAATCGTATCTATAGCCATGGGGTAGGCCAGTTTAGCTAGAGGTTCGATATCATCTTTCAGCTCCATTGCAGCCTTGAGCATTGAGACAGCAGTATTAAAATTTTCGAGATTGGACAAGGTATTGCGAATGAGCGGTTTGATCTGATCAGGATCAAGGCCATCACTTACCTCTGTCATGGTATCCATGGCCATGGGGTAGGCTATTTTGGCGATTGGCTCAATCTCTTCTTTCAATTCCATGGCACCTTTAAGTGTTCCAAACCAGGAATTAAGTGTTTCTACATTGCTCAAAAGGTTGCGTACAAGATGATTGAGGTCTTCTTTGGCATGATCATTATCCATCTCTGCCAGACAATCGTCTATTAGCGAACCGGATGACTTAGGGGATTTAAGCTCCTGAACTTCAGATTTCAGGCTACGGATTTCGTTGGAGAGATCATCTAATTTTTGTAAAATTAAGGCTTCATCCATCTTTCTTTTCTCTTTAATGTAGTGGTTTTAGGTATCAGATTTTTCTCAGATAGTGCAAGAATTTGTGTAACAATATATAAATACAGTCTTTCAACATATATAATTGTGCTGATTTGTCAATTAGCAGACATTTCGACCCGATATATATACCACTATGCATTACAAAATGCTAAGCATAAAATACTACACTGTCGCACTCCATATGATAATTGGTGTCTATTCAACGTGTTAAGGTTTTTAACTTTTTAACATTTGCACGTATTGAATATGCTTCATCTTTGCTTAGAAGTTGTTATTCTGTCTGCTGGGTGAGCGTAAGTTGTGCTCATAATGCTAAAAGAATAAGGTAGGTGACAGAAAAATCCAGAAAATGTCTTAAATTAGAATGGCCGAAAAGAGGAAGATGTCAGCCTGCTATTGACGCATGAGAGTTAAAATGATTATAAATCAAATCTGTTAATAACAATCCCATAAGGAGGAAGTATTCATGTGGAAAGGCATTGATGCCGCCCCGGCGGATTCAATTTTTGGGCTTACTGAAGCGTTTAAGAAAGAGACTAACCCGCAAAAAGTTAACCTCGGAGTTGGAGTTTATAAAGATAACGAGGGAAATACACCAGTATTACAATGCGTAAAAGAAGCGGAAAAGCTATTATTGGAAAATCAAAATAGCAAAAGTTACCTGCCAATTTCTGGGGATCCTCTTTATGCTAAAAGTGTCCAGAAACTTCTTTTTGGTGAGTCTAGCGAGGTCATACAGACCCAGCGTGCTGCAACTGTTCATGCTCCAGGTGGAACAGGGGCTCTTCGTTTGGGAGCACAGCTCTATAAAAGATTCAATTCAGGTGCATCTGTCTGGGTAAGTACCCCGACCTGGGCAAATCATTTAGGGATATTTTCTGATTCAGGTTACACCATAGAAAAATATCCGTACTATGATAGTGTTATCAATGGTTTAAAATTAGATTATTTTTTTGATTGTCTTCGTGGAATTCCTGAAGGTGATGTGGTGCTGCTCCATGCCTGTTGTCATAATCCAAGCGGCGTGGATCTGGATGATGAAAAATGGCAAGTGGTTGCAGATATAGCCAAGGAAAAAGGGTGGTTGCCCTTTCTGGATTTCGCTTATCAAGGTTTTAGTAACGGAATAAATGAGGACAGGATTGCAGTTGAGTGCATGAGTAATGCAGGGATTGATTTTTTTGTCGCCAGTTCATTTTCTAAAAATTTTGGTCTGTATAATGAAAGGACAGGGGCACTCACACTGGTAAGTCCAAATGCTGCTGAAACCGCTGTGGGTATGAGTCATTTGAAATCCACAGTAAGAGTTATTTATTCAAATCCTCCTGCCCATGGCGGTCTTGCTGTATCAACCGTTCTCAATAACCAAAAATTGTATGCACAATGGGTTGAAGAATTGACGGGCATGCGCAACCGGATAGTGGAAATGCGGGTCGCCCTGGTAGATGGCCTCACGCAGCGTGGTAGCGATATTGATTTTTCATATATCAAGGAGCAAAAAGGAATGTTCTCTTTCAGTGGTCTTGATGATGATACGGTAAATTGGTTACGCGAGAAAAGAGCCATCTATGTGGTAGCAGGAGGCCGAATAAATTTAGCTGGTTTAACCACCGCAAATATTGATTATGTGTGCGATTCTATAGTTGAAGCATTGAATCGATAAATCACTATTACTGCACAATAGAATATGTAAAAGGTGCGTAATGAAGGCTCTTATGAAAATTAAAAAAGAGCCTTCAGGCTTCATCTCTGGATTATCACCATTTAAAGTGTTCAGCAAAGCGAGAGATACTGAAGGACCTAAAAACAAAGTTATCGCCAAAACAGATCAACAACAGAATAGAATACACAATATCCTCACCAATTAATTCAATAAATTCCTCACTATGTGAAAAATGAGAATACTGGTTGCACCCAACGCATTTAAGGGGAGTATGAGTGCCCATGAAGCAGCGCAAGCAATAAGAAGGGGTATACTGCGGGTTACCCCTGAGATTCTGGTTGATTGTGTAGCTGTCGCGGATGGTGGTGATGGACTTGTTGACGTATTGGCTCAGGTACTTAACGGCCAAGTAATTAGCACTAAGGTCAGTGGACCTTTAAGTGACCCAGTTGAGGCAACCTACTGTCTTATCAATAACGGAAAGACAGCCGTAGTTGAAATGGCAAAGGCAAGTGGTCTCGTTCTTCTTGAAGATGAGCGCAGAAATCCCGAAAAAACAACAACATTAGGAACCGGAGAGCTGATCAGAAATAGCCTTGATAGAGGGGTTAAGCGGGTGGTTATAGGACTTGGAGGGAGCGCAACCTGTGATGGCGGAATAGGCGCTGCAACAGCTCTGGGATATAAATTTCTTGATAGAAATGGGAGCGTACTTGACCCCATTGGCGCAAACCTCATTAAAATCAATACAATTGATCTACAAAATGTTGACAAAAGGATTTTTGATGTAGTTGTGGATGGGGTTTGTGATGTTGCCAACACCTTGACCGGAAAAGGTGGTGCCTCCTATGTTTACTCGCCGCAAAAGGGAGCTGATCATCAGCAGGTGATAGACCTTGATAGAGGATTGTGCAATCTTGCAGAAATAATACGAAAAGATCTGGGTGTTGATGTTGAGAATCTGCGAGGCGCTGGTGCCGCAGGCGGACTTGGTGCAGGAGTTCATGCCTTCATGGGAGGGAGATTGAGAAAAGGAATAGATCTGGTGGTCGATTTAGTGGGTTTGAAAGAAAAACTTGCAGACACAGATCTGGTGATAACTGGCGAGGGACGGATAGACAACCAAACTTTTTTTGACAAAGCACCAGCCGGTGTTGCGAAAGCAGCCCTGAATGCAGGAGTTCCCTGCATTGCAATTGCTGGATCTATTGGTGATAATATTAATAACTTACATAGTATAGGCATAGATGCTGTTTTTACCCTGTGTCGAGGCCCAGTTACCTTAGAACATGCAGTGGCCCATGGTAAAGAGTTACTGGAAAATGCTGCAGAGCAGGTCATTCGGCTATTTATATCAGCAAATCGATAAGTTTAGATATAATATTCCTCATTGTGTTCGGCAGGTTGTTAACCAGTTATACGTGTACATGTTGTTTTATTCAGCTGGATCTATTTTCAGAAAAGCGCAGCTTGGTTCTAAATGATCCGGTGAGGATAAAATATTGCGGGATGTTTACAGTGAAGTTAAGTTGAAGCCAAGAAGATAATAGGTGGATATTCAAAAAAATTAAAAGGAGTCTGAGTATGTACATTACGTTCTTTGGTGCAGTAAGAGAAGTTACCGGTTCAATGCATCTAATCTCCACAGAAAAGGACAGAGTATTACTTGACTGCGGATTGTTTCAGGGGCATAGGAAGGAAGCTGCAGAAAAGAACAACGTTATGCCTTTTGACCCGTCAATTCTCACCAATATGGTTCTTTCGCATGCGCACATTGATCATTCCGGACGGATACCTCTACTGACCAGAAAGGACTTCAATGGGAGAATCTATGCTACTCGTGCAACCGAAGATTCCTGTCGTTATCTACTGCCAGATTCAGCGAAGATTCAAGAATCAGATGCCCAATATCTCAATTATAAGACTGTAAAGAGAGCTCTTGCAGAGATGAAAGCGGGGAAAAATTCCAATCTCGCCGAAAGAGATGTCAAGGATATAAAAGCAATACTCAAAGAAAAGAATTCCCATCGCATTAACGACAGTGCGATTCTGGATTTCATTCGTAAATATGGCTTAAAGCAGATTGAACCGCTTTACACTATGAAGGATGCCGATTATGCACTCGAAGTTTTTGAGGGCACACCTTATCGTGAAGAGGTAACTATCGGCAAAGACATGACCTGCAAGTTTTATGAGGCTGGTCATATTCTGGGATCGGCGATGTCGATCATAAAAAGCAAGGTCAACGGCGAATCTAAAACTATATGTTATTCAGGTGATATTGGTAGATTTGACAAACCAATTATTAAGGATCCTGCACTTCTATTTGAAGATGAAGACCGGGAAATTGATCTGTTGATAATGGAATCAACCTACGGTGACCGGGATCACGAAGCTGTGGTTGATTTGAAACCGCGTCTCCAAGACGTTCTCAAGAAAACTGTTGAGCGGGGTGGATCGGTGATAATTCCCTCCTTTGCCTTTGGCAGGACCCAGGAGTTGTTGTATTATATCCACGAACTTTACGATGAGGGCAGTGTTCCCAGGGTACCCGTATGGGTAGATAGCCCTTTGGCCACCAATATAACGAAGGTGTTCGCTGAGCATCCAGAAGTTTATGATTTCGAAACGCACGAAACCTTTCTCCAAAGGGGTAAAAATCCTTTTAGTTTTGCTCAAGTGAATTTCACTTCATCAATCGAAGATTCCATCTCTTTAACTCGAGACCTCAACTCACATATCGTTATATCAGCCTCTGGTATGTGTGAGGCGGGACGTATTCTTCATCACCTCAGATACAAAATACATAATCCTAAAAACACGATTCTTGCCGTCGGCTATATGGCACAAAATACTCTTGGCAGAAGGATAGTTGAGGAGGGAACACAATATGCTGAATCCGGCAGGAAAGGTGAGCCGCCAATGATGAGGTTTTATGGCAAGGAATATCCCCTGCTTGCAGAGGTTAAGAAAATCGGTGGATTCAGTGCACATGGTGACCGTAATGAGATGCTGCGTTTCCTCCAGAAATCAAATCTCAAGATAAAAAAAATAGCGTTAGTGCATGGCGAAGAAGATCAATCGCTTGCCTTTAAGGATTTTTTACAGGACCATGGTTTTAATGCGGTGGTTCCAAAACGAGGTGAGACACTAACTGTATAATTTTCTCAGTCTCAATGAGAAAGAAGTTTCCGCACGGACTTCAGGACATGTTTAGCAATGCTACAATTTATCAAAGAGCTTGCAGGTGAAGCGGGTGCAATCTGCTCTGCAGAGCAGGGTAAACTCTCCTCTGCTGATCTGGATTTTAAAAGCAGTAGAGATCTTGTTACTGTAGTGGATAAAAAAGTAGAAGATTTCATCATTGGGAGAATAAAAAAATCATATCCAGACCATGATATTATTGGTGAGGAAACTGGGTCAAATCAATCAGGTAGTGATCATTGCTGGATCATTGATCCCATTGATGGGACAACATCCTACTTTCACCAGCAACCTTATTATTCCGTTAGTATAGCGTATCAATATAAAGGCATAAGCCATGCTGGTGTAGTTTATGCACCCGCTTTGGATCAGCTCTTTTCGGCCGAGTTGGGTGGCGGAGCTTATTTGAACGAGACTGACAAATTAACAGTATCGAAGACCGACAAGATGATTAATGCGGTTTTGGCAACAGGTTTTGCCTGTCTCAGGGCAGGAAGAGAGATCAATAATCTTGTATATCTGGCAGAGGTACTGCCACAAATTCGCGACATTAGAAGGTGTGGTTCTGCCGCAATTGATCTAGCTTATGTAGCCGCTGGAAAGGTTGATGGATTCTGGGAATTGGATCTAAATATTTATGATATAGCTGCTGGAGTCTTGCTCGTGCAGGAGGCAGGTGGTGAGGTTTGCGACATGGTGGGTGAAGATAAGTATCCAGCCGATGGCATTGTGGCAAGCAATGGTTTAATCACCCAAGACTTACTCCAATCACTACGAAGAAAAGATAATCGAACTTGATCTTCTTGATTTGGATGAACACGTCACCCTAACTCCATCTGAAACTAAATAAGGAGATTGACAATATGCCTTTCTTAGCCAAGCCAAAGAGACGATTATTACTATATATAATTTGTTTGTCTTGCGTCTTCAATTTGTCGCTATCAACTCTTTCAAATGGAGCAACATTAGCTGTACCAGGCAGCTATGCTACTGTGGCACAGGCAATATCTGCAGCTAATAATGGTGATACTATCGAAATTACTGCCGGACAGTACACTACTGGGATTATAGCCACTATTAATAGAAACAACTTGTTAATCCGAGGGGTTGGAGGCAAAGCTCATCTCAATGCTACAGGAGTCTTTATTCCTAACGGCAAAGCCATTTTTGTGACAACTGGAGATAACCTCACCTTGCAAAACATTGAATTCTCAGGTGCCAAAGTTGCTGATGAAAACGGTGCGGGTATCCGTCATGAAGGAGGTTTGCTTACCATTAAAAACTGTAATTTTCACGATAACGAGAATGGCATACTGACTTCGAATCAGGGTACACATGGTGAGCTAGTGGTAGAAAACTCAGAATTCAATCACAACGGCCTGGGGCGAGCTGGGTATACCCATAACATTTATGTTGGCCATATAGGTCGTTTCGTTTTCAAATATTCGTATTCCCATCATGCGACGCATGGACACAACATAAAATCACGAGCTGAAAAGTCGTATATCCTCTACAGCAGGATCATGGATGAGTTATCTGGGAATGCTAGTTATCAGATAGATCTTCCGAATGGAGGTTTGAGTTTCATTCTCGGCAACGTTCTCCAACAAGGGATAAATGGTGAAAATTCAACCATGATTTCCTACGCAGCCGAAGGTGCATCTAATCCAGTACAGGAAATTTATCTCTCCAGCAATACCTTGGTTAACGACAGACATACAGGTTATGGCCTGAGACTGTCGGGGTCACCAACTGCTGTTATTGTAAACAATATTTTTGATAATCTGACAGCTGCTGTAAATGGCAGTCCAACAATATTCAATAATAACCTGGTTTCAAGTGCCAGCGGTTTTTTCAATAGAGAGGCTTTTGATTATCATCTTACTTCACTTTCACCTGCAATCGATCTGGGAGAGGACCCTGGTGCCTATCATAATTTTAATCTTATGCCCAGCAAGGAATACATTCACCCCTTGATGAGCACTACCCGGAAGAGTAACGGCGAACTAGATGCCGGTCCATTCGAATTTGATGGCTCACCCCCATCTCCTCCAGGACACACTGCGACCACCATACCTTCGACGCATATACTCTTGAAAGAGCATAAATAATCACCATTTATGCTTTGAAAGCACTAGAGCATGGTGTATACTTTAGCTAGATTGAGAAGGAATATAACGGTGCGATAGACCTTTTTTTCATTCATGTTCATTGAGAGGAGAAAAGCATGGCCTGGTATAATCCCCTCCTGAGGAGGAAAAATATAATCTTTCACGTTCTTGTCGTCGTCTCCATTCTTCTTTGGGGTGTTCAGCCCTCTTTTTCCTATGATGTACTTATTGGCACTGAAACCGTGGGTTCATTCTCCCACTTTGCCGGAAAAAGATTATGCCATACCCTTAATACACAAAGTAAGGAAGTGACATGCCGCTCAGTACCCTTGCAGGATTATGCGGCAAGCCTCACTAATCTCCAGAATGGAGCATTGGATTTGGCACTCGTCAATT
>CAZWVC010000031.1:0-22102 GCA_964637245.1 uncultured Desulfocapsaceae bacterium | reverse complement strand
AATAGTGCTGATCTGGTTAACTTTGCTGTACGCAACGGCTTTGTTAAACCGGAATAAGAAAGAGTAAAGACCAATAAAAAAGGCGGGGATTGTCCCCGCCTTTTTTATTGGTAGTTGAAATTGCTGTTATCAGGAAACCATATTTTGAATTTCTTCAACAATCTCCGGATTAGCAAGAGTCATAACATTTCCGACATCTCCTTTATTGGATATGGCGCCAAGTACCCTTCTCATGATCTTACCGGAGCGGGTTTTCGGCATATCCGGAACAATCCAGACATTTTTACATTTGGCAATCTTGCCTATCTGGAAGGTAATGGCATCTGCAACTTTCTGCTGTAACTCAGTTGTGGCATCAATACCTGGCTTGAGTGAAACATACAGCTCAGGTTCTTTACCTTTAATCTCATGATTTACCGGAACAACAGCAGCTTCTGCTACTTCTGGTACAGTCAATGCAGCTGATTCTATCTCCTTCGTACCTAGGCGATGACCGGAAACATTGATGACATCATCGATTCTGCCGAGAATCCTGAAGTATCCATCAGGTGCTTCAACAGCTGCATCACCGGTGAGATATGGCCAATCTCGCCAATCTTTGCTCTCCGGATTTTTATTGTACATGGCAAAATAGGTGTCAACGAAACGATCCCTGTCACCCCAGATGGTCTGAAAGCAGCCAGGCCATGGATTCTGAATACAGATGTTACCAGCTTTTCCTGCACCTGCGGGTAATACTTCTCCTTCGTCGTCAAAAATAATTGGATGAATTCCTGGTACACCCTTGCCTGCACTGCCTGGTTTCATTGGTGCAATTCCCGGAACGGTACTGCAGAGGAATCCACCAGTTTCGGTTTGCCAGTAGGTGTCGACAATTACTGCTTCCTCTTTGCCAACTTCCTTCTGATACCACTTCCACACTTCTGGTTCAATTGGTTCACCAACGGTGGTCATATGCTTGAAGTGATAGTTATACTTGGCTGGTTCGTCCGGTCCGACCTTTCGCAGAGCCCGGATGGCAGTCGGTGCCGTATGGAAAATATTGACATCAAGCTCCTGGGCTATTCTCCAGGATCTGCCTGCATCCGGGTAGGTGGGAACACCCTCGTAGATGACTGATGAGGCACACAGAGCAAGTGGCCCATAGACGATAAAAGAGTGGCCGGTAATCCAACCGATATCAGCCATACACCAGTACACATCTTCGGGGTGGATGTCCTGGATATACTTAGACATAGCAGTTACATAGGAGAGATATCCTCCGGTACCATGCTGACAACCCTTGGGTTTGCCGGTGGTTCCACTGGTGTACATCAGAAAGAGAGGTTCTTCTGCCAGCATTTGTTCAGGCTCTACTCTGGCTCCATAGTAATTTTTCAATTCATCGTTAACAACGCAATCCCGTCCCTGTTGGAGCGGAGCTTCGGTTGACATCTTGCCAGGATAACGTTGCCAGATAAGGAGCTTATCGACTTTCTGCCCTGCTTCTTCAGCAAGCACGCAAGCCTCATCATCGACGGACTTGTGATCGAGCAGTTTTCCGGCGCGATAATAGGCGTCCATGGTAATGAGCACCCGCGAATTGGAATCCTCAATTCGATCGGCACATGCGCTTGCAGAGAAACCACCAAACACAACAGAATGGATAACCCCTAGTCGGGCGCAGGCCAGCATGGTTATTGGCAACTCAGCTGACATTGGCATGTGAATAGTGGCACGATCTCCCCGCTTCAAACCTGCATAATCACGTAGTAAAGCAGCAAACTCATTTACCCGTACATAGAGTTCCTGATAGGTTACATGTTGGACTCGTTCTTCTTCCAATTCCGGAACAAAATGAATTGCTGTCTTATTTTTGTTATCCTTGAGGTGACGATCAATGCAATTGTAGCTTGCATTAAGCTTGCCTCCCTTAAACCATTTCCAGCATGGTGCATCACTGGTGTCTAGCACTTCATCCCAATACTTATACCAGGTTAGCAGTTCAGCAAACTCGGTATAGTAATCGGGAAAATTATCGAGGGTAAAGCGCTCGAAGATCGATTCGTCGGTGAGATTAGCTTGGCCGACGAAAGTTGAAGAAGGGTGAAAATAATCTTCCTCCTGCCAGTGAACTGCAATTTCAGCCTCAGACGTTTCCATAACTTTTTTTTCGTCACTCATACATTGCTCCTCTGAAGTATCTGGTTGACTAATGAAACTCCAAACCAACTCCCGCTGGGCGTCGCTGCTCCCCCAAAAGAAATTGCCGTGTATTGGCAATACACCGCAATTTATGTACTTCCCGTAATATCTTGTGAAATGACAGAATTGCCCATGGTACTGATGATTAGTATTCAACTACCACAAATAACAGACCATTGCAATTAATTTTAAATTGTAATTCAGAATAATTGATATACAATAATTCTCTGGTTTGATAATTTTTATGACTCAGTAAGGCAGCTTTTACTATCGATATTTGAGATATTTATGGTAAGAAACAAGATGTACTGCTGGGACGTAATGAGAGCTAACAAACTTGATCATCGTTCCCCCTGATCTCAGTTAAGCGGGCTTTTAGATGGATAAAGCAGCTTTAAGCGAAAAGGTGGAAATGATTTAGTGCATAATATCTTAAGCTGCTGCATTTTAATTAGGAATCTCATAATGAAAAAAACCGGATTTGTGTACGACGAAAGATACTTGGAACACATAACCTTTGATGGACACCCCGAATCCCATTACAGGTTAATCTCGATTGTTGAAGGCTTAAAAGAGAACGGACTCATGGAAAAGTTGCTGCCTATCCAGGCAGAGACTGCAAATCAGAGATGGATTGAGGCGGTCCATAATATTCACTACATCATGAAATTTGAGGAAGCCTGTATTATGGGATTGCCGGATTTTGAACACCAGGATAACTCCATATGCAGGGATTCCTATGATATTGCTCTACTTGCAGCCGGTGGTGTTTTAAAGGCAATCGATATGGTGATGAAGGGTGAGATAGATAATGCTTTTTGTGCGATTAGACCGCCTGGCCATCATGCTGAGACGGACAAGGCCATGGGTTTCTGTTACTTCAATAATGTCGCCATTGGTGCTCGATATGTACAAAAACAATGGGGAATTAAACGTGTGGGTATTATCGATTTTGATGTTCACCATGGTAATGGTACTCAGCAGATTTTTGAAAATGATGATTCGGTTTTTTATTACTCCATTCATGAGCATCCTTCCTTTGCTTACCCTGGTACCGGGCGCGAATTTGAAACCGGAGCGGCAGAAGGTGCAGGTTACACGTTAAATACTCCTATTTTACCGGGAAGAGGCGATATGGATTATCGCAAGAAGCTGACCACAGATATGATTCCCGCTTTTAAAAAATTTGAACCAGAGGTCATGATTCTCTCTGCGGGGTTTGATGCTCATTCTTCTGATCTTATGTCAGGTATTAATCTGACCACCGAAGGATATAAGTTCATAAGTGAGACCATTATGAATCTGGTGAACAAGATATCAGCAGGACGGGTCATTTCCGTTCTTGAAGGGGGGTATAATCTTGAAATACTCCCTCAGCTGGTATCCGATCATATAAAAATGTTGGCTGAACTCTAAATAAAAACGTTTTTACATAGAAGGAGAGGGGAAAATGTTTGTAAGTGAAAGTATGGCAACAGACCTGATAACCGTAGAGGCTGAAGCAACCTTGGCTGAGGCAAAAGGACTGATGCAGAGTCATAATATCAGGCACTTACCTGTGGTTGATAAGGAAGGCAAGCTCCTTGGAATAGTGACAGATAGGGATATGCGCGATGCGCAGCCGTCTTCATTATTAGATAGTGTTGCCTACAAACGTACCTATGAACAGGTGATGCAGTATCAGGTCAAGGATATTATGACCAGGGATCCGCTGACTATTTCAGTATACTATACCCTCCAGGACACCTTGCTGGTAATGGGTAAGAAAAAGGTGGGTGCGCTGCCAGTTATTGATGAAGATGGTTATCTCAAAGGCATAATGTCGACACGGGACCTGTTGCAATCATTTGTCAATATAATGGGAATTGGGGAACCTGGTACACTGTTATGTATTCTCGTAAAAGAGCAGCCCGGACAAATGAAAAAAATTATTGATGTTGTGACAGAAGAGAATGTCTCTCTAGGCAGTGTGATGGTTGCTCGTTATTGGGATAAGGAAAAACGTGCCGTTTTTCCTTATCTCATGACGAATAATGTGGTCAAGATCAAGGAAAAACTCCTCGCCCAAGGCTTTGAAATCTTTGATCCCATGTCATGGTATCTTGACCAATTGCCACAGAAATAAGAGAAAAAACAATAAGGAATATTCATAACAAGGACAATCTAGATATCAGAGGAAATGTTTCTATCTGCCTCCTGTTTAGGTAAAATTACCTAGAAAAAAATTGGTATATTCAACAATTGTATTTTTTTCAGGGTAGGTTAATCTCTCTGCCGAATGAGAATTTAACGAAATGATTAACGGGGAGATGTAGAATGAATAAAGGGGAATTGATTGCCAGTATTTCGGAATCAGGTAAAATGACAAGGGCAGCGGCGCGAAAAGCTCTTGATACAGTGCTGGCCAACATGGCTTCTGCCATGCAAAAAGGTGAAAAGGTCACCATCTCAGGCTTTGGTTCGTTCAGGGTCATTGACAGAGCAGCTCAAAATGGCAGAAATCCACAAACCGGACAGCCAATTACCATACCTGCCAGACGAGTTGTGAAATTCAAACCCGCAAAAAAACTAGCACAAAAGGTGGATTAATAGAGGAGCCTTTTGCAAATGGCTCAGAGGTAAAACCTATTCTGGTTTTACCTTTGCTTAATTCTTCTGATTTGCCAGAGTAACATGCCGCCTAATATCATTGTGCTGCTGAGTAATTGCCCCATGGTGAATGGACCTAGTATGAATCCTACCTGAGGGTCGGGTTCGCGAGCGAACTCAACCAGGAAACGAAAGAATCCATAGCCAATGAGAAAGAAGGACAGCATGCTGCCATAAGGCCAGGTAGTGCTTTTACTGTCCGTCTTTTTTCGCATGTTCCAGAGGAGAATGAAAAGAAGGAGCCCTTCAAGAAAGGCCTCGTAGAGCTGTGATGGATGACGTGGATTAGGACCTGCACCAGGAAAGATTATGCCCCAGGGTAATTCCGTTGTTCTGCCATAAAGCTCGGCATTAATAAAATTTCCAATTCTTCCCAGACCAAGACCAATAGGAATGGTGACTACATACATATCTGCAGTCTTCCAAAAATCTAACTGTTTTAATTTGCAGAAAATAAATCCAACTAAAATGAGGGTGAAGCAGGCACCATGAAATGACATGCCACCTTGCCAGGTTGCAAAAATTTCCAGTGGGTGTTTTACATAGTAGGGGAAATTGTAAAACAAGACATACCCTAGTCTGCCACCGAGAATGACACTTAAAATTAGAACAAAATTAAGATTTTCGAATTGTTTAGCAAGCTCACCATCATTTTTTTCTTTGATCTGTTTTCTTACCAAAAAGTAACATGCGGTAAAGCCGAGCACATACATCAGTCCATACCAACGAACCTGTAGTGAGCCAAAGCCGAATATTACCGGATCTATTGCGGGAAAATTCATAAAGTTCGTTATCTTCTTCTCAGGTGAACCTGAAGAATTGAAATTGCTGCAGGGGTAATGCCCGATATTCGTGCTGCCTGACCAAGCGAGCGAGGTCTGACATTGGATAGTTTCTCGACGACCTCGGCAGAAAGACCTGACATTGAAGGATAGTCGAGATCTCCAGGGAGGGTCATGGCCTCCAGTTTTTTGAAGCGGTCAACTTGTTCCTGTTGTCTATCAATATACCCTTTGAATTTTATGTTGAGCTGAATATCATCATTGACCTGTGAATCATGTATTTCATTGAGTCGAGTTGTCACATTGTCATCAAGGGGCAGATTGCATAACTTGGCAATTGTGAGCTCGGGTCGACGCAAGATATCTGCAAGTGAGCACTTGTGTTTTAATCGAGCGCTATTCATTGATTGCAAGGTACTACTGATTTTTTCGGTGGGTCTGATATGCGAGGAATTTAGAAATTCTACCCCTTTGTCGATGGCTTCTTTTTTGGCAATATAGGATGTGTAATTCTCGCTACTGAGCAAACCCACGTCATGGCCTATAGCGCACAACCTGCTGTCGGCATTGTCTTCGCGGAGCAGAAGACGATACTCCGCTCTGGAAGTAAAGAGCCTATAGGGTTCCTTTGTTCCTCTGGTAACAAGATCGTCGATGAGTACTCCGATATATGCTTGAGCTCTGTCAAGGACAATTGGGTCTTTTTCCTGCACATAGCGAACACCATTTATCCCGGCCATAATTCCCTGGGCAGCTGCTTCTTCATACCCCGATGTCCCGTTAATCTGGCCTGCGAGAAATAGGCCAGCGTACCGCTTGGTTTCAAGTGATAGATGGAGTTCAAGCGGATCTACGTAATCATACTCAATGGCATAACCGGGTCGGATTATACGTACCTTTTCTAATCCTTTGATACTTTTGAGCATTGCAATCTGGGTGTGCAGCGGCAGTGATGTCGGCAATCCGTTGGGGTAAACTTCTACGGTATCAAGTCCTTCCGGTTCAAGAAAAACCTGGTGTCGTTCTTTTTCCGGAAAACGCATCACTTTATCCTCTATCGAAGGACAGTAACGCGCCCCAACCCCTTCAATAATACCGGAATACATTGGGGACTGGTCAATACCCTGACGAATAACTTCATGGGTTTTGTCGTTGGTATAGGTGATATGGCAGGGGCGCTGATCTAATGTGTAATCGCCACCACTGGCAAAGGAAAAGTGGGAAGGTGGATCATCACTGTACTGCGGTTCGAGTTCAGTATAATCGATGGAGTTGGCGTCTATTCGGGGAACCGTACCAGTTTTCATGCGTCCCATATTGAAACCTGCATCTCGAAACCATTCTGCCAGCTTCAAGGAAGGTGAATCTCCCATTCGTCCAGCAGGAAAATTCTTTAAACCGATATGAATAAGGCCATTGAGAAAGGTACCGGTGGCTACAATGACCACCTTTGCTTTGATATTCTGATCGAGTGAGGTTGCAATTCCAGCTACCTTACCATCTTCAATGAGTATGGAATCAACCACAGTTTGGCTAATCGTCAGGTTCTTTTGATTTTCCAGCACCGATTTCATTCTCAGACGATAGCGCAGCCTGTCTGCCTGTGCTCTGGATGAGCGGACTGCCGGCCCTTTGCTGGTATTCAGTGTTCTGAACTGGATGGATGTTGCATCGATATTTTTAGCCATCTCCCCACCCAGGGCATCTATCTCACGTACAAGATGACCTTTGGCAAGTCCACCAATTGCAGGGTTGCAGGACATTGCTCCAATGGTATCTGCATTAATGATTGCAACTAAAGTTCTGTATCCCATCCGGGCAGAAGCCAATGCCGCTTCACAGCCTGCATGGCCTGCACCGATAACTATTATGTCAAATTCGTTCATAGGAGAAAGTGATTCGGATCTTTTTTTACCTCTTCGTGCTTAGCAAGGTAAGCTGACCCATTTGAAAATTGCTCAAAGACTACAAAAAACTCAAAATATAATTGGCATTTACACATCGCGCCTTCTTATTGATAACGAAATCACTATAAGGAAAAAGTGCTATTTAGGCAATCAACCTGAAGGCAATAATTTCTTTTCCCACCAGATTAGGGCCCAACGTGGAGGATATTTGAGATGAAGTTTCAGTCTCTCACTTTTTGGGTCTATCACTTTGCTGTTTATGTATTTTTTTAATTTTTGCGTTTCGGTAGAGGTAATGTCTTTAAACATCCAGACATAGGATTTTATTGCCTCCTCCATGGAATTGAATTCGATGAAATTATCTAATTCAAGGATATCGACCGAGGCGTGGATACCTTTGGTATACAAGAAATTAAGGGTGAATATATAATCCGGTCCCGAATCAAAATTTCTACCAATTGCAGCAAAAGCCTCAGGGTCAAATGGACTAGGGGCAATGCGATCAGTGATGAAGACATATTTTTTTGCATAAGTATTAAGCTTGTCTATCGCACCAGAGAGGTCAGCAACATTCATGGATCGGGAAGCAATGGCAATATCTGCCGGTTGAATATCGAAGCTTGCCCAGTCACTTTCCCATGAGCAGTGAGTACATTTTATATTCGTAAGATTTTTAGCTTCTGCCTTACTGCGCAGTATCTCCAGCATTCTCTCAGAATAATCAATTGCTGTCACCTCTTTAACCTGCTCCGCCAACGGAAGAGCTAAAGTACCGGGGCCGCTGCCAACATCAAGAACTGAAAATGACTTCTCTAAGGGCAGCCGTGATAAAAAGAGTGGGATATAAGGGGAGTGACCTGTACGTTCAGCAAATGCAGGAGCTTTTTTATCCCACTCTTCGGCACCTTTGCTCCTCCACGACTTCTGCTTTCTCCCGTTTTGCCACAGCAGATTCCAGTTGATATCGCCGTAGGTGGATATGTGTATTTTTTTCATGGTGGCTGGAAGGTTCTATGTTGATTATGGTAGTTCTAACATGGTTGTTTAATGTGATACTTTGCGCAGTACTGACCAGTAGTAGCACAGCAAAGCCTGATTAGCAAGATATGTCGATAATGGTTTTGTGAAAACAATTGACACCTAGGTACATGTATGGTTAATATTGCTAGTTTGTAATTTTGTGGTCTCAGTATGACATTCGGGCCGGGATGTGGTCTAAGCGAGAAAAGATAAAAACTTTCATGAAAATCGCTTCTGATCAACAATAGAGAACTTATCCATGGATTACATGGATTCAAACAAAGGTGTACACCAATGAGTAAACGTACTTTTCAGCCAAGCAATCTCAAACGCAAACGTGCCCATGGCTTCAGGGCTCGTATGAGCAGTCGTGCTGGACGAGCAATTATCAGTGCCCGTCGAGCAAGAGGCCGTAAGAGACTGTCCGCCTGATTCTATTGAAAAAATACGGGCTTCCCAAAGCATGCCTGTTACACAAAAACAGGGATTTTGAGCAGGTTTATAAAAAGGGAAAACGTCTGCACGGTGATGGCTTCACCCTCATATTCAAGAGAAACAATCTGAGTTACAACCGGATAGGGATAAGTATTCATCGTCAGATTAAAGGTGCAGTAAAGAGGAATAGGCTTAAACGGATAATCCGAGAATCTTTCCGCCTCAATAGAGGACAGTATCCGCTTTTTGCCGATATTGTTATGGCTGTGAAACCGAACAATGCCTTTACTTCACCCATGTCTGTCAGTCAGGCCGTATCCCATCTCGTAGATGTTGGTGATCTTTCAGATGACGAAAATACACATACTAATGCATTGGCCAAAAAAGATAGCTCTTGGCATGCTTAAGTTTTATAGATATGTCATTTCCCCTCTTTTACCACCTAGTTGTCGCTATACACCCACCTGTTCACGTTATGCCACTGAAGCAATTGAGCGTTATGGCTTATTCAAAGGCTTCTATCTGGCTGTGAAACGCTTATGTAGATGTCATCCCTTTGCACGTGGCGGCTATGATCCGTTACCTTAAGGTCAGGAATTCAAATTTCGGCATAAGAACAATATATTACCAAGGACTTCATTAATAAAAGGCAATTATGGATAACTACAGAGCTTTTCTCGCCATTTTAATTTCTTTTATCATTCTGTTTGGTTATCAATACTTTTTTGTCGGGTTCTCTACCGAACAAACAGTTGTAGAAGGGCAGGATGTTGAACAGCAAGTTACAGAAGAGACCACCTCGCAAAAGGTCCAAATGCCGCCGCAAACTCTACCTCCTATTCCGGATACCAAACCTGAAGAGGTTGAGCGTGAGGCTCAAAAAATCACAGTCGATACACCTCTCTACACCGCTGTATTTTCCGAAGCTGGAGGTGTGGCTGAAAGCTTTGTACTAAAAAAACACAAAGAAACCAATGATGAGAACTCACCTGGCAAGGCAATGATCCGCAGTACCAAAGAGGTGGGATATCCCTTAAATTTTGCATGGGGTAGTGTCATACCTGCTGAAACCTATTATCAGATTAAAAATGATGGTGTAATCTTTACGGACGGGAAAGGTGAACTGCAGATGTCAGCACTTACTCCCAGTGGCCTTGAAATAGTAAAAACCTATATTTTTCACGAAGACAGTTATCTCATAGACCTCAATATACAGGTAAAAAATTCAACAGAACAATCACTTCAAGGTAATCCTCAGTTATATCAAGTAAATATTCCATTTCAGGAGAAGAGCAAATTCAACCGCTTTCTGTTTAGTGGTCCGGCCTCTTTTCAGAGTGGCGAGTTACAGGAATACAAGACGAAGGAATTTGAAGAAGGCCCCATGACAGCCCAGGGAGTTTTTGATTGGGTTGCCTATGAGGGAACTTATTTCATCTGTGCGATCATCCCAGAGACCCCCAAGCAATCAACCTTGGTTATACAGGGTGATGAGAACCTGGTATACAGCCAATTTTCGGGGAACCTTGATACCCTAAATCCTGGCAGTGAAATTATCTATAACTATCACCTGTATTATGGCCCCAAAAAGCTCTCGCTCATGAAAGAAATTGGCTATAACCTTGATAAGTCAATAGATTTTGGTTGGTTTGATATCATTGCAAAGCCAACATTGTGGCTGTTGAACTTTTTCTACAGTTTTGTCAGGAATTACGGAATTGCCATTATCTTGGTCACCATCATTTTTAAGGCGGTTTTCTGGCCCATTACCCAGAAAGGTTTGAAGTCCATGAAGAATATGCAGAAACTTCAGCCAAAGATGATGAAAATTAAAGAAAAATATAAGAGCGACCCTCAGGCAATGAATCGGGAAGTCATGAATCTCTATAAGACTTACAAGGTCAATCCCCTAGGTGGTTGTCTTCCCATGATTTTACAGATTCCTGTGTTTTTTGCTCTCTATAAGGTGCTGCTGCTCTGTATTGAACTACGGCATGCACCATTCATGCTGTGGATTAATGATCTTTCTGCTCCAGACAGATTATGGATCGGGTTTGATATACCCTGGCTTGGTGGTCTACCGGTGCTTACTTTGCTCATGGGCGCCTCTATGTTCATTCAGCAAAAGTTGACACCAACTACGGCTGATCCCACCCAGGCAAGAATCATGATGATGTTGCCAATTGTTTTTACCTTCATGTTTCTGAATTTTGCTTCCGGGCTTGTCCTGTATTGGTTTGTGAATAACCTTTTATCAATCCTCCAACAACAGTTGATAAATCGGGGGGCCGCAAAAAAGGCCTAAATCAGAGGCTTTACCAAATTGTCATTTATCAAGCGGCTGGTAAGAACTATTTTATAAGGAATGTCAATGACTTCAGATAAAAAAGACTTTTACGGAAAAGAAGTAGCCGATGCAATAAAAGAAGCGTGTGAACACCTCAAAGTCCCTCAGGAACAGCTTGAAATAGAGGTAGTAGAGACCGGTTCTACTGGAATATTCGGACTCATCCGAAAAAAGGCCCATATCACTGCCATTGTTAAGTCGGTCGAAGAAAAAGTAGAGACTCAGACAAAAAAAGAGCCTTCGGTCAAGGCGGAAAAAACTGAAGTTATTAAAACCACAGAACAGCCAGAGTCAACAGTAGATACAGGTCCTGAGCCCAAAACAAAAGAAGCTTCAAAAGACAAGGTAGTACCGACTGAAAACGGAGCGGTTGAGAATGGGGAAGACGATATTGTCACCAATGGTGACGAGGAGGAAATACCTGCGACAGCCTTGGAGGTAATCAAAGAGGAACTCACACAGCTCTTATCCCTTATGGGCTATACATCTCCAGTTGAAGTAAGCTCCAAAGGCTCCTCGGTGTTCTGCCATGTAGGTGATAAGCATGAAAAAATTCTCACTGGACAGGATGGCAAAACTCTCGATTCTATGCAATACTTGTTGCGCAAAATCATTGCCAGAAAAGTCCCTAACAGACTTCGTTTGACAGTAGATGTCGGGAATTATCGAGAAAAACGTCTTGAGGAGTTGAAAGTTAAAGCTGCTGAACTTGCTGAGCAGGTAAAGGCGACAGGGAAGACTCAGGTCATAGCGGCATTAAGTCCATCAGAAAGAAGAGTCATTCATATGAGTCTTCAGGAGAACAAAGAAATTCGCAGTAGAAGCGTTGGAGATGGGCTGTTTAAGAAAATACTCATCTACAAACCTGGAAAAGGCGGTAGGAGTGGAGGACGAAAGCGTAACAACTCGCGCGGTCGTCGGAGTTCAAATAATCGTAAAAAGAGTGAATAGCTGAAGAGCGCTCCAGCGCTATCTTCCCCTGCAGCTGTTATCGTGAAAATCTATGATAGACCATACAGCTGACAACACCACCATAGCTGCAATTTCCACCCCTCCAGGTTCTGGGGGAATTGGGATAATCCGAATGAGTGGACCTTCCTCCCTGGACGTATTGAAACTAATATTCAGTCCACATAGCTCTTCCTGTGGTTTTTGCAGTCACACTCTCTATTACGGCAATATCATCGAGCCGGACAGGCAGCAGATCTTAGACGAAGTTCTGGTTGTCTATATGCAGACTCCCCGAACCTACACGAGAGAGGATGTTGTCGAGATCCATTGTCATGGCAGTTTTCTGGTGCTTGAAAATATTCTTGAACTTATCCTCAAGCAAGGTGTGGAACTTGCTGAACCGGGCGAATTTACTAAACGTGCATTCCTAAATGGTAGAATTGATTTGACCAAAGCCGAGGCTGTCATAGATATTCTTGCTGCCAAATCGAGAAAGGGCATCGATATTGCGCAGGAACAGCTAGCAGGTGCATTGTATAAGCGAGTTGACACGGTTCGTAAAGTGCTAACCGAGATGCGGGCAGTCATTGAGGTTGCTATCGATTTTCCAGATGAAGATATTGAGATCGTTGATAGAGAAAGTATAATTGAGCGGATGGGTAATGAAGTGATTAAACCGATCGATCACCTTCTCAGGTGTGCCGATCAGGGACGAATCTATCGTGAAGGTGTTTCGGTTGTCATTGTGGGGCGTCCCAATGTTGGCAAATCCAGTCTTTTGAATGCAATGCTTCAAGAAGAAAGAGCACTGGTCACCGCTGTCCCTGGCACTACCAGAGACAGTATCGAAGAACATCTAGACGTGAATGGAATGCCAGTACGCCTTGCTGACACAGCAGGTATCAGGGAAAGTACAGACGAGGTTGAGGAGCTGGGAATTCAGCGAGCCAAACGTCTGGTAAACCAGGCTGATATAATTCTATTCATGGTTGACGGTGCAGCAGGAATAGGGGATGAGGACAAGCACCTCTATGCCACGGTTTGCCATAAACCAGTCATTGTTCTCATTAATAAGGTTGATTTATTAGCTGATAAAAAAGTAGACTTAGCTTTCTTTGATAGGAACATGGCCAAGATCCTTCTTTCGGCAAAGGAGCAGACCGGAATAGAGGAAATCCGCACCACTTTATTTACCACAGTTACAGGGAATAAAGATCAGTGGCAGGAGGAATCATGTGCGCCGAATCTCAGGCACAAACAAAGTCTCCAGCGAGCACGCGAAGCAGGTGACCGGATTGTGGATGGACTGTTGTCTGGTCTCACCACTGATCTTATAGCTGTAGATTTACAAGAGTGTCTTGACCAGCTCGGCGATATTGTTGGTGAGACCACCACAGAAGATATTCTCGATGTAATTTTTGAACAGTTTTGTCTGGGCAAATAGCACAATAACCCAGCTTTCTGGGAACCTTCGCTACCTCTACCCTAAATATTTCACGGATCTGGCAGGTTTATGTACAAGGCATCAAGGATGCAGCTGTAGTTTGCTACCGCAAATTCTTGATAACGCTGGACACAAGCTTGCCAGATTCGCCCGAAGGGTGAAAAGATTAAAGAAGCATTTCGTCATTCAAAGGGAGCAGTTACTCCCTATGGAAAACTTTTTAAATATCACCATAATTACTTGAAAATAATGCTATAGAAAACACAAAAAATAATTTTTATTTGATATTTAGCATAGTTAATCCAGCAAGCTGAGTATTGCAGCAACCAGTTTATCAGCTCCTTCACCAATTTTATCCACCCTTGAGTTTAGCATATAACAAGGTGTTGTTACAATTCTGTTGTCCGAGTCAATAACTATTTCACCCTCGATTGTAGCGGTATGACGAGCACCCATCTTCTCCAGGTTGGCGATGGTGGAAGGATCACTTCCTATGGTAAGGTTTACACCAGGAAACACCGAAGCCAGAATTGCAGGGGCAATACAGAGACCACCGATTGGCTTATAAGCATTTTTCATGTCCATAAGGGCTTTTTTCACTTCTGCGTTCACCTGACAGTCAATACCCTTAAAAGCAAAATCCGAGAGATTTTTGGCAGCACCAAAGCCTCCTGGAAGGATGATAGCATCGTAATCCTCGGCGTTGAATCCTGTAAGATCACGGATGTTCCCTCGGGCTATACGTGCTGCTTCAATCAAGACATTACGTTGTTCAGCCATCTCTTCTCCGGTGATGTGGTTGAGGACATGAAATTGATCAATATCCGGAGCGAAACATTGAAAGTCTGCACCATGTTTGTGAATTGCCCAGAGAGTAAGCGTTGACTCGTGAATTTCTGCGCCATCCTGATGGCCACAGCCCGACAGAATTACAGCGATTAAAGGTCTGCTCATGGTGTCACCTCATGGTAAAAGGAATATTCGGAGTTATTTAAAAGATTACCTTTATATTGTAGATTTAAAGCAGAAGCAGGTCAACTGCGAATTTTCCAAAATGACTGACAGCTCGATGGTAATCAAAGCTCCTTAACCTGTTTCTGATAATAAAAGTTCTAGAGAGGTATATTTCGCCATTGCCATTCTTTTATAAACCAGATAGTTATACCCGGTGAAAGGTTGGATGCAGCAAAATATTAAGTTATCGGTGAAAAACATGCAAAACGTTGATTATTCAGAAAGTTTGATTGTTCACTTCAGAAGAGTGGAGACATTAAGAAAAGAAGCTCTAGCTCTTAAGAATATAGATCTTTCCGGACGTCAGTTAGCTGACATTGAACTTCTACTCAATAGAGGAATGTACCCACTGGTCGGCTATATGGACCAGGAGGAATACGAATCTGTTTTAGACAGTATGAAGCTTAAAGATGGGACCATTTTTCCGCTACCCATCTGTCTGGATGTTAATGAAAAAACGGCCAAAGAGATCACCATTGGTGAGAGGGTTGCTCTCAACGATCAAGAAGGTGTACTGCTGGCTATTCTTACCGTATCTGATATTTGGCAGGTAGATGTACAAAGAGAGGCTGAGGCGATTTATGGGACGATTGATCCACAAAAACATCCTGATGTTCAACGTTTTTTTGGCTCGCCAGCCAACTGGTATATTGGCGGTGCGCTTGAAGGCATCAGTTTGCCGGTACATTATGATTTTCAACAATTACGCTATACTCCTTCGGAAACAGTTCGACGTTTCACCATGAATGGCTGGCGCAAAGTCTTGGGGTTCCATACCGATGATTATCTACATTGTGCTCACCGGGAAATGGTGGTAACGGCCGCCCGCGAGGCAGGAGCAGCTATTTTACTTCATCCCGTTGCAGACCTATCCCACCCCGGCGATCTTGATCATTATACCCAGGTGCGGTGCTATCAACATTTTGTGGAAAAATTTCCCCCAAACATGATTATGCTTGGTCTGATGCCCTTTTATAGCAGAAAAGCAGGTCCACGAGCGGCACTCTGGCAGGCCATAATCAGGAAAAATTTTGGTTGTAGTCATTTCATGGTGGCTGAAGACCATGCCGATCCCTTTATAAACGGTAACAACAGATTTTATGACAAGGGTACCGCCCAACGATTGGTAGAAGATTATGCAGAAGAGACCGGCATAGCTATGGTGCCGCAGAGGAACATGAGATATCTGCCGGAAGAAAAAAGATATGTGGACTTCGGATTTAAAGGAGATTCACAGGGAGAAACCATTTCTTCAGAGGAGTTACATAGGCGTTTAACCATGGGGGAGCATATTCCTGAGTGGTTTAGCTATCCGGATATTGTTGAGGAATTACGCCATACCTTCCCGCCACGATCAAAACAAGGGTTCACCGTATTCATGACAGGACTTTCTGGTTCAGGCAAGTCTACCATAGCAAAAGTGTTACTTGTCAAGTTTCTAGAAATGCGGGACCGCCCAGTAACTCTTCTAGACGGGGACATTGTCAGAAAAAATCTCTCCTCAGAGCTTACTTTCACTAAGGAGCATCGAAATCTCAATATCACCAGAATTGGTTTCGTTGCCAGTGAGATAACCAAGAATGGGGGCATTGCATTGTGTGCACCCATAGCACCCTATGAAGCCTCACGACAGGCGAACAGGGAGTTGATTTCCCGCTGTGGAGGATACATAGAAGTATATGTATCAACGCCACTTGAAGTATGCGAACAGCGTGATCGTAAGGGGTTATATGCCAGAGCAAGGGCTGGAATTGTTAAAGGGGTAACCGGTGTTACCGATCCCTATGATGCTCCACAGAATCCTGATATTGTTCTTGATACCACTGAGATTACACCTATGGAAGCAGTACAGGAAATACTTCTCTATCTGCAGCAGCAAGGGTATATAGTGTAATTCGTTGTTTTGGTATGCTTATGGTCGATACATTTTCTTTCAAACAAGCCCAGGAGATTATTACCAGCGAGGTAAAACCAACAGATATTGACAGAGTTAATATACTGGGCAGTTTGGGAAGAATAACTGCAGCAAGTCATCGTGCGAGTCAACCTTATCCACATTATTCTCAATCACAGTATGATGGATTTGCCATAGCAAAACACCGGCAGCATAGCGATGGTCACATTCTGGTATATCGGCTGCTTGGTGAAATAGCCGCAGGTCAGACTAAAGAGCTGAAATGTCAACCTGGTGGTGCCTTTCGAATTATGACAGGTGCCCCTTTTCCCCAGAACGCCTGGAAAGTGATTCCACAGGAGCATTGCCGAATATCTGCAGAGAAAGTCTATATTCCCCAAGAGGTAGTTGCTTCCAGTCCCCAAAATATCAAGAAGAAAGGTGCGGATATTGGCAAAGGTGCCGTGCTCGCACACAAGGGAACCTGTCTTTCACCTGCTAATTTAGCCCGATTGACTGACGGTGGTGTTGAAAAGGTAGAAGTTTACCAATCCCCTGAGGTTGCCTTTTTTTGCAGTGGCAGTGAACTCGTTGACAAATCTTCCTCGCAGAAGTTTGGTAAGAAAGTATCCTCAAACAGGACAATGTTATCTGGTCTTATTCAGAGCTTTGGAGGCAGGGCCAATTATTTTGGTACAGTGGTTGACGAGCCGAAGAAAATAGCAGAGATACTTGCTGCTATAAGGGAGAAAAAACCACATGTGATCATTAGTACCGGAGGAATGGGTCCGGGTAAGTATGATCTTCTCAAAGAGAGCTTTGAGGCCAGTGGAGGAAAGGTTTTCTTTCGTTCTTTGAAGCTGCGTCCCGGAAAATCGACACTTTTCGGCTTATTGGGAGGTAGTTTGTATTTTGGTCTCCCCGGACCGCCACCTGCTGCTTACGCTTTGTTCCATGCGCTAATCCGACCAGCCCTATTAAAGTTGCAAGGATATACGAACTGGAAAAGGCAGTCAATTATCGCCCATCTTGATACGGATTTATTCTTTCCGAACACAGGGGTTGTACGACTTGTTGAGGGTGTAGTTATTCATAAAAAGGGGAAAGTTAGGGTGAGAGCGATATCTCGAAAAGAATATGGTGACTGCTTTATCCACTGTCCTGCAAACAGAAAACAGCTCAAGAAAGACATGAGTGTTTTGCTCATACCAACGGCACCTCCACCTTATCTTCCTCGCGGTTAACCCATATTTCTCATGCACATTGTATCAATTTGGTTGTGGCTAGTTCAATGAAAGTTGCTCTGTAAAATTGCCTGTGAGTATAAAATTAACACAATGTTCACCAAGGGTGTCCGTAGGAAATGTTCTTGGGGTGCAGTCCTCATACCACCTGAATTGATGGGAGATTCGGGTTAAGTGGAGAAGAATTATCTTCTTCTTTGGCATTGGGGACAAAAGTAACTTGCCCTGCCATTAATGTTTCTTTTGACAATGAGTGATTGGCAGAGATAGCAGGGTTTCGCTTCTTGCCCGTAAACTCTAAAGTTAATCTGAAAATAACCCTGATCACCGCCGGCATTAAGAAAATCACTGATGGTTGAGCCCCCGCAATCAATAGCCCAGCGCAGTATTTCTCGGATTTTCTCAATGAGCAGTTGCCATTGTTTATGGGTGAGCCTGCCGACCGGTGTCTGCGGATGTATTTTTGCAGCAAAGAGACTCTCGTTGGCGTAAATATTGCCCACTCCAACCAGAATTTTGCTGTTCATGATAAAGGTTTTTACAGCCTGCGAACTGCCCTTTGCCTTGGTTTTAAAGTACGAGGATGTACAGATATCACTAAAAGGTTCGGGTCCGGATGTGCGAAAAAAAGTGTTTTCCAGATCAACATTGAGGTAATTTGAAATCAAGTATACTGCGCCAAACCTACGGGTATCATTATAACGCAGCTCTTTGCCGTTACCCAGGGAAAGAAAAAGGTGATCATGCTTGGCAACAGGACTGCCCTGATTGAATAGCGCGAGTCTACCGGTCATACCAAGATGAATTATGAGCAAATCCCCCTTATCACTTGGAAAGAGTAGGTATTTAGCTCGCCTTTTCACATCTGTTATAATACTGCCTGGTAGCTTCGTTGTGAGGAGCTCAGCTGGCATCGGAACCCGCAAACTTTTACCACTATTTCTAATTTCTGTGATTGTCATTCCTTTGAGATGCGGCATTAAACCACGTCGAATGACTTCCACTTCCGGTAATTCTGGCATGTTATTCTTTTCCTAAGAGGCTAATTGACAAGGCATAATCTTTTTCCAGGGTTGAAACTACACGGATTTTCTTTGATCTTAGAGAACAGATCAGGGTAAAAACATCTGTAGACAAATCAGTTCTGATTTCTTGAAGCAGTATTTCTTGAAAGCCTGGGATATATTTGTGGCCTATGGCTTTGCGGATAGCCTCTTTGGCAGTCCACAGAAGGTTTAAGCGCTGGTTTTCAGGAAGTTTATCCAAAATATTGGCTAATTGTAAAAATTCATTGCTGTTGCAATATCGCTCTTGTACACGCGCTAGAGTATCACTTGGTTTTTGAATATCCACTCCGCAAAAATTGTCTGCACAAATGGCAATGGCAAATTCACCAGAATGGGAAATTGAAACGTCATGCATGCGCAGATGAGCATATTCTCCAGTGGGTTGGAAATATGGTCTGCCAGATTCGTGGTTGGCAATTTGTATTCTGTGATACTGGACCGGCTGAGACAGCTGCAATTGGCAGGCTGTCACAATTTTTGCGCAAATTCTTCCAGCCAACCATTCTTTTTTCCGCTTCAGCAGAGCGAATGAGTGAATTTTCTGCAACTCCTCAACAGCGAGCCATTTTGTGAGGTCAACATCATTTTCTAGAAGAGCTGTGGCCGTATTTATCTTCATCATATTCGTATGAATTACTGCGTCTGGAAAAACACGTGTTATGGCCTCTAGAAAAGAATGTGGTATTAAATCATTATGTTTTATCCGCCGCTGTACGTTCATTTCGTCTAAAAATACATTGCAATTTCAAATGTGCTTGCTACCTTTCCAGATGATCGTAGTCTAGAATCAAACTTAATCGATCAGGGAGAAACCATGGAGACAGGCATTAATTTAACAGGATATGACTTTGTCGTTATCGGCTTATTTGTACTCTTTATTGCCCGGGGCATCTGGCTGGGCCTACTCAAACAGGTAACGGGGTTGTTAGCTCTCTGCCTTGGTTATTACGTTGCCAGCCAATATCATGACAGATTATTTCCCTTTTTAAAAGATATATCAGATAATCCCAAAGTCGTATTTGTCGCCAGTGTGGTAATCCTTTTCATAGCCACCTATATCATCGCTATGCTGGTAGGAAAAGTATTGGCTTATGTTGTTGAAATTACTATCAGTAAATGGTTTGACAGAGTACTTGGTGCTGCTCTGGGGGTGATTAAAGCTGCAATTGTTGTGATTTTTATGCATATGATCCTCAGCTCCATATTGGCACCTGAGAATAAAATGATCAGTGATTGCCAAACCTGTAACGGCCTGAACAAAGCTACTGGTTATGCCAGAGCAATCATTCAGGATGAAGAGGTAAGGAAAGCTCTAATGCAGCAGACCCCTGCGATATCTGCAGATGATGTACGCGAATTTTTCGAAGGAAAACCTCAAATCGAGGAAAGCGAAGCAGATCCTGATTCATCACCGCCTGTAGAATAATGCAAGTTTTTCCAGCGGAATCCTTAAATAATAACCAAAGATGATGAGTTGATTAATAAGGGTAGTACGCAACACTCCGAGTCGCTGCCAACGTCTTGCTGAGGTGATAACTTCTTCTTTAAGCAGCACTATTTTCCCTGATTTTTTTGCTATTTTTATAAAAAGGTAATCTTCCATAATAGGAACTTCGGGAAACATGCCAAGCTGCAAGAATTTTTCCTTTCTTACGAATAATGCTTGGTCACCATAGGGTAATTGCCACAGGGTTGAGCGTAAGTTTGCACATATAGCAATAAAACGCATTGCAAATGTTGGGCTTGCAATTGCGAGTCGAAAAGCCCCAGCACTGTGGGTGTTGGGAGTAATTGCCCGAAGAATTGCCTTGGCAAAATTACCAGGAAGCCGTGTATCCGCATGGAGAAAGAGTAAAACCCTTCCATGAGCCTTATGAGCGCCAAGATTGAGTTGTGAGGCTCTTCCCGGCGAGCATTGCAATACTCTAAAGTGATTTTCTCGGGCAAGTCTTACCGTACTGTCGGTGCTGCCACCATCAACTATGATGACCTCATATTTTCCACCTCCTAAATTATGAGCTAACGACTTTAGGTTGGTTTCTTCGTTAAGCGTTGGGATTATAATTGAAATATCGGAGATCTGCAGGGGTGTCGATGTCATGGAGTTTTTTAAGTAATTGATAACTAATGTTTTTCTGCTCGACCCGAGCAATTGTCTGGCTAAGAACCTCTTCGCTGCCCCACTGTATATCGGAAAAGAGGTGGCTGAGAATGTTCAAGTCAATATCACCTTGTACGCCTATGAGATAGTACCCACCATCATAGGCGGGGCCGATGACTACCTGGTGGGATTTGAGTACAATAAAAGCTTGGTGCAAAATAGAGTCATCTATATCAGGGCAATCCGAGCCGATTATAATTATAGCCTCATATCTCCGTAGATGATCCGCTATGGCTGACTCCATGCGTTTTCCCAGATCGTCTTGGATCTGTTGGGTGAAGCGATATTTTTCCCCGAGCCATTCAGCCATCAATTTGGAGGTGCCTCCATCATGATAGATTGCAAATTTACAAGGTAGTTCTTCGGTTATGTGGGAAATATTTCCAAGTACTTTTTTGGTCATGTGATGTTGAATTTCGGCTGCTTTCTCAGCACCGACTGCTGGAATCAGACGTGTCTTAGAAATTCCTGGTTGGGGGTATTTAGTAAAAAGCAGGATAATTCCTTGCATAGAATTCCCTAGATAGCGTATTTTTAAGTATGGAAGTAGCGAAAATACTGTTATCTTTTAAAGAACCTAGATTTTGCTACTGGCAAGGGTGCAAAACTTAGGTAGCAATAATAATTGTAGTTCTTGTACACAATAAAAATAGATGAGTCATGCACTATTTAAGCGAGGTCTGCATTAGAGTAAAGAAAGGAAACGAAAACTTCATTTAATGACATTAGCTGATCATGGGACTTAAGCAAAAACAAAAGAACAGAAATCCTGAGTCTTATACAATACGCAGTTATCGGCGACAGGCAAAGGCAGATGGATTGCTGGAAGCTCATGTAAAAGTGAAGGAGACTGATTTACACATTCAAGCGGATCGAGATGTGAAAAGGCGGGCAGAGGAGTTGGTTCTTGAATGCCGATTACAGCTTGAGGAATATATTATTCGCTATCCAGAATTTTTGACAGCACTTAATCCCATTCCCAAAGATTTTACCGCTCCGCCTA